>JAITVS010000007.1 GCA_031285685.1 Tannerella sp. | reverse complement strand
AGCGTAGCTTTCCTTCCGGGAAATACGATAGAAGAAGTTTATGCGTATGCCGATCAGCACAGGTCTGAGCTATCGAAGATTCACGGCTCTGATCAGGTAAATTCGGCGCTTGATCGGATTGCTGATAAAAGCCCGAGGGTTGTCGCTTATTCTGACGCCGCGAAGAAAGCGTCGGGGCAGATGGGAGGAACGGCTTCCGGAAGTCCTAAGTACTCAATGGTTGGCGCCGGGCTTGTCGGGCTCGGGGGATTAGATGCCGGATTTGGGCTTGGCGGAATATTGGGCGAACTTTTTGGCGGCGGATCAAATTCCGGTCAGTCTTCGTTCAACGATTTGCCTTCATTTTCTACTGATTTACCGTCTATAGGTAACGATCGGTCATGGTATGATCGCGCCTGGAATGACTTGGTAAGCTTGTGGGATTCGTTTTTTGCGAGTGATAACTCAGCAGGTGATAAAAAACCAAGTTTAAAGTCGTACGGGAAAAAAGAAGCAAATCGTCAAGCACAGGCAAATGGATATAAAGGTGCCGAAGCTCTAAAAGAAGATTATGTGCAAAAACATGGTGCAGAATTTGACATGAAGCATGATACAAAAACAGGCGAAATATGGTTGGAAAATAAAACTGGAACCGTACAGAAACGAACTGGGCTCTATCATCAATAAATTTAAAAGGAAGAGAATAAATGCAAAAGAATGATTTACCGATTCAGGACGAATATTTTCCATTGATAAGAATTAAATTCCAATTAACCGGCGACAAATTTGATATTGACAACGTTACAAAACAATTAGGCTTGCAACCATCTAGAACAAGAAAAAAAGAGGAATGGCCTATCAGCACAATTAATGCCGGTTTAGCCGGAGATCTCTGGCAATTGAACACAATATGTGTAACATCAAAATGTGTAAATGAACAGTTTAAGATTTTACTTAATAACCTGTATGGAAAGGAGAATATAATTAACAAACTGTGCAAAGAATACGATTTAAGTACACAGTTTGAAGTGGTAATACATGCGGTTGAAACAAATAGTCCGGCAATTGTGTTAGACAAGGATGTCATCAAATTTTTAGCTTCAATAGATTCTGATGTGGGATTTGATTTATATATCTATCCTGAGGAAGAATAAAAAAAGAATACAATAGAAGAAGTTTATGCGTATGCCGATCAGCACAGGTCTGAGCTATCGAAGATTCACGGCTCTGATCAGGTAAATTCGGCGCTTGATCGAATTGCTGATAAAAGCCCGAGGGTTGTCGCTTATTCTGACGCCGCGAAAAAAGCGTCGGGGCAGATGGGAGGAACGGCTTCCGGAAGTCCTAAGTACTCAATGGTTGGCGCCGGGCTTGTCGGGCTCGGGGGATTAGATGCCGGATTTGGGCTCGGCGGAATATTGGGCGGACTTTTTGGCGGAGGATCAAATTCCGGTCAGTCTTCGTTCAGTGATCTACCTTCATTTTCTACTGATTTACCGTCTATAGGTAACGATCGGCCATGGCATGATCGCGCTTGGAATGACTTGGTAAATTTGTGGGATTCGATTTTTGCGAGTGATGACCATAGAAGTCAAAGTCCACCTGCTCGGAGAGATTCCTCAGACTCAAGAAAAGATGCTTATGAAAAAGCTAAAAGAACTGGAGGCGATAATGAGCCAATTCATCACCCTAATGGACATAATAATAACACAAGGCCACATTATCATCCTGATGTTCCCAATGCTCAAAGGCAGACTCCACATCAACCAAGCAGTCATGACCATTATTTCTACCCTCAAGGAAAATGAATGACGGAAAGGCAGAAGACACTGTGGATACCAGTATTGAAAATAAAATAATCAATTCATTTTTTCTGAATAACAGAAAAGATCGAATATTATTAGATCTTACACGTAAAAACGGGCAAGATGTTATTCACAAACTTTCTCAATATTTTTCTGCATACATTGATAGCAGATGTATTGTTTTTCAAAGTAACAAAGGGCGGACTATATCTGAAATTCTAGGAATAATGCAGAAACATGGCGTTGAGAAACAGTGCTACGTATTATCAGAATATTTAGAATATAATAGGAAGCAAGTCGAAATTAATGATGCCTTGGAAGCTCACAGATCCAATGGGTTCGCCTCCATTATTGTTGGATTACCTTCTGGCTTTACTTATTTTCAGGGTGAATCTTATGCATCAAACAAACCAAATTGTTTTCTGAAACCATCTGTAAGATTTGATAGTTTATCGTGGAATAAGTCGTCAATTCAATAATTATTAAGCCACGCTCTTTGAGTAATTTTCCGGAGCGTGGCTATAATTACACCTATAATCCACGCGGGAGCCGCGGCACTATGACCTGCTGTAAACGGCATAACAATGCGGTACGAATACAACGGCTTTTTTGCCGGGAAATACGATAGAAGAAGTTTATGAGTATGCCGATCAGCACAGGTCTGAGCTATCGAAGATTCACGGATCAGATCAGGTAAATTCGGCGCTTGATCGAATTGCTGATAAAAGCCCGAGGGTTGTCGCTTATTCTGACGTAGCGAAGAAAGCGGCGGAGCAGATGGGAAGAACGGCTTCCGGAAGTCCTAAGTACTCGATGATGGGCGCCGATTATACGTACACGGGAAGCCTTTTATATGCTGCGGCACCAGCTGTGCCTTGGTTCCCATCAACACCTTTTTCTCCCACATTACCTTTTGATTCCACAATTCCATTCCCGGGAATCCAAGTCGGCTCCGGATACTATCCTAAGGTAAAAATTTATAACCCTAGTGCAGAAATCTCTAAAGGTGTAGGGTTGGAAGTTCTTTTGCCTCTTACAATTGGCGTTACTATTGGAGTAATATATGCACGAAACAACCAAAAAGCTTTAGAAAGAGATATGAACGACGCGCAAAAGGAGGTTTTTCAGCGGGAAATTGAAGATTATAAAAGAATGGAAGGACGCGGTGGTAAAGATAATCTGCCATGGGAAATATTAAAAGATATTGCCGAGGATATCCTAAAATATTATCAAAACAAATGACGTAAAAATAGTTGTATGCTAAGCGGGGAGATAATATGGCAAATAATAACGCGACTATATATTTGTATTTTGAATTGACGGGACAAAATTTGGATTTTGACAGACTTGAAAATTTGTTTCATAAGTACGAATTCTTATCAGCTTTGAAGGGAAGTAATATATCTAAGATCTTAAAAGGAAAATTGACACCTGCAAAATGTGAATTAGATTTTTTTCAAGTCCGTTCAATGTATAAAAAAATAAGTATGAATAATTTTTGCAAAGAGTTATATTTTTTTATTAATCAAAACATAGAACACAATGATTGGCTTAGAAAGATTATTGAAGATAATGAGGCAAGTATATGGTGTTCGATTTATCCAACTTATTGTCAATTTGGGTTTGAAATTGAGAAAAAGCTAATGGAAATATTATTACAATTGGACGTATCTCTCGGTTATACAATATCGTATTTCGAGTAATTCTTTACATTGCTATTTTGAAAATGGATATCGCTGGACTAAAATCCGACGATTCCTTTTATACTTGCCTACTACAAACCCGCCTATTCACCGTAAGAAACGATAGACATGGCGGCACAACATTGAAAACCGCAGTAAAATGACTGTCTCAGGCTTTGAAGAATATGTAGTAAGCTATGAGTATCACGATAATAACTGGCTGCTGCGGGAAAAGAAAGTTGAAGACGGCAAGACTGAAATTTTTAGATACCAGTATGACGCGAACGGGAATCAGTGCTACAGGAGGTGGGAAAAACG
>JAITVS010000006.1 GCA_031285685.1 Tannerella sp. | reverse complement strand
GTCAGTTTAGCAAACTGGTGGTTTCAGCCACTCACCCATCTCTCCGTGCTAAATTGCGGATGCAAAAATACATTTTTTTCGTTACCGGACAACAATCTTGAAGAATTATTTTATATAGTCTCATCGCCGTTTAAAAAAATATGGATAGCAACATGGATTGATCCGTTAAATCCATGTTGCCTTATCTGTCCTCTACTTTTTCTCTTCCGCAAAATGTCCATAAAAATGCGAAATGGTTTCAATACCTTTGAGGAAATGATCTACCCGGTAGTTTTCATTAGGGGAATGGATGGCATCGGACTCCAGGCCAAAGCCCATTAGGATAGATTTAATGCCCAATATTTTCTCGAAACCGGCGATGATCGGGATGCTTCCGCCGCTACGGGTCGGGATTGGGCGTTTACCGTAAGTGTCTATATATGCCTTTTCCGCAGCCTTGTAAGCCGACATATCAATCGGTGAAACATAGGCTTCTCCGCCGTGGCTCGGTATCACTTTCACCTTCACGCTCTTGGGCGCAATGGACTCGAAATGGCGTTGGAACAACTTGCCGATCTTGTACGAATCTTGATGCGGCACCAAACGCATGGAAATTTTCGCATGCGCTGTGGATGGCAACACGGTCTTGGATCCTTCGCCGATGTAACCGCCCCAAATACCGCATATATCCAAAGTAGGACGAATACCCGTGCGCTCCATGGTGGAATAACCGGTCTCGCCGTGCACGTCATTGATATCTAACGCTTTCTTATATTCATTCAAGCTGAACGGTGCTTGCGCCATCAATGCGCGCTCTTCTTTGGAAATCTCCAACACATCATCGTAAAAATGCGGAATCGTGATGTGGTTGTTCTCGTCGGTCAATGAGGCGATCATCTGGCACAGGATGTTGATGGGGTTTGCCACGGCTCCGCCGAAAAGTCCGGAATGCAGGTCGCGATTAGGCCCTGTAACTTCCACTTCAAAGTAGCTCAATCCTCTGAGCCCTACAGTGATGGAAGGAACATCAGAGGCGATCATGCTGGTATCGGAAACCAAGATCACATCAGCCTTCAACATCTCCTTGTTTTCTTCGCAGAATGCATACAAGCTGCCGCTGCCGATCTCCTCCTCTCCTTCAATCATGAATTTCACGTTGCAGGTTAGTTGGTTGGTCTTCACCAAATACTCAAATGCTTTGGCGTGCATGAAAGCTTGTCCCTTGTCATCGTCCGCACCACGCGCCCAAATTTTGCCGTCTTTGATCACCGGTTCGAAAGGCTTGTTAATCCACAGTTTCTCAGGATCCACCGGCATCACATCGTAATGGCCATATACTAAGACGGTTGGAACATCGACGGAGACGAATTTTTCACCATACACCACGGGATTTCCAGTGGTCGGCATCACCTCGCACGTGTCGGCACCGGCTTCCATAATCAGCGTAGCCCAACGTTCGGCACATTTCACCATGTCGTTTTTGTGGCTCTCTTGTGAGCTAATGGAGGGGATGCGGATCAGGGAAAACAATTCTTCTAAGAAACGCTCTTTGTTGGTTTCGATATAAGTTTTCAAATCGTTCATAATGGTTTATTTTTTTGCGAATAATATTCAAATGTCACTCCTCCTCATAGACAGACTCTTTGTCCCGCGGGATCGGGCGGTGGAAGATATCGTCCACATTTTGCGGACGGTAGTAGTTAAGCCACCGGAAGTTTTTCAGTTTCCGATCCACCTCGCTAATTTTGTCATCGGGGTTGATGGTGCCGTCGGGTTCATTGTAAAGCACTAAGTTTTTGATCTCCTTTTTGTCAAAATTGATCCGCATTTCGCTGGTCACGGAGGAGTTTATGCCTATCAAATTCTCGCTCTCTTCTTGAATGTAATAGAAACACTCCGCATTGCCAATCACGTCTACGTGGGTAAGTTCGCGGTCAAGGATATGCCCGATGATGGAAATCCCCTTGATCTGGTTAAACTGCGTGTTCTCGTAGATCCCGGCGGCGATAAACCCCGATTTAATGATGTGCACCTCCATCCGCAAAGAATCTATAATATAGAAGACGATCGTGTCGCCGGTCAGTTGGTATTCGCTAGACCAAACTACTGGATTGTGGTACATGGTGAGTGTGGAATCCTGCAAAATGTAAGAGATAGAGTCGCAAGCCCCCTGCATATCTTGCCGGAAAAACTTCACGTGATTGTAGCCACGCAAAATCTGGGGATCTTGCAGCGAATCGATATGGATTTTGAACGTGTCCGCATGGAAATAGAGCGAGTCTTTGGTCTCGATCAGAATCAGCAAAGCACTGTCGGTAACGGTCGAGATGCCGCCGTGTTCATAATACTCGGCGTAATTCCCCTTAATGATGAAATCCTTCGTCGTATCAATGATAACAATGTTATTCCATCCGATCCCCAGTCCGGTTATTTTGTCGTAGAATATGGAATCGCCGTAGATCTGCTGCGATTCGTTCAACAATTCCACGTCATCCACCAACAGTGTCAAATCGGTTTTCGTCTCGTACCAGCCGGAATTAGTATAAATCTCATTTTCTTCGGAAACCAAATGGGTACGGGAAATAAAATAGACGACCTCGTTTTCGGTATTGTAATTCAAGGAATCGCACGTCATGGTATAGGTTTCATTCACCAGTACCACATCGTCTTTAAGTAAAATGTAATTGTCTTTGGTATAATAATTTCCCCGCTTGCTGGTCAACGTGTTTTCCTTGTTCACCGTTTTGCCACCGGTCAGGTAATAGCCTACATCGGCGTTCAAGTCATAGATTAAGGTATCGGTGTAGAGCGTGGCGGCGTTATCTTCCAGCCGCACTTTCCGGGAGATCGAAACCACTCGGCTGTTCCCGTTATAAAGCACATACTGTCCGTAAAGGGTCACGGTATCGTTAATGTAGATTTTCACCGGATTCCCGAATGCCTCCATGTTATTGGTACGATCGTTGGTGTAGGCACTGTCGCAATATCCGATTGTCCCCTCGTGGGTGAATTTCACATTGTCGACCCATTTAAAAATGCCGGGATAGTTATCCTCATCGCGGTAACTCACGTCGGCTTGGCAAGTTATCTTCTTGGGAGTATTCGGCTTGCCGCCTTGTGCGCACATAGTATAAGGCAAACCAGAGAGGAGTAAGACAATATTTGTGGCAATAAAACAAAAAATGGCATTATTCTTCATTCAAACCTTCCGTGGAAACAGGTTCATTGTTGATTTTAACAATCCTGTCTTGATTATATGTTACAACTTTTTCAACTTCGCCGTTAGGCTGGTAGAAAACGTCATCGCCCTCTTTTATATTGTCAACATAGTGAGTTATGCGTTGCAAATTCCCGAGTTGATCGTATGCGGTAATGGTGCCGGTGCCGTTTTCAAATGATCCTTCGCCCACCATAAAGCCCCGTTCGTCATAATATTCCCATTCGCCATCGAATTTGTCATCCTTAAAAGATCCTTTTTCCTTAATCATGCTGCGGTCATGCCACGTAGTGTACGAACCGTTTTTCACGCCTTTCACAAAATGGGTTTCCGAAAGCGGGTATCCTTTGGCGTCATAAATAATCTCTGCACCGTCCAACAGATCGTTCACGTAATTTTCCTCGCTTTTTAGCTGTCCATAGGGAAAATAGCGATACAGTTTGCCCTCTTTTTTCCCATTCTTCATCTCCACCATCAACACCGGAAGTTGAGTGTAATCATTATAATAGATGGTTTTCCCATGCTCCTTCCCCGAACGGTATTCGATTTTCGATTCCAACCGGCCGTTGGGATAGTATGTCTTTTCCACTTTGGTGCAAGAGGTTACGAAGGTTAAAGCAAAGATAATTAATATGAAAAGAGGGGAACGGCCACGTTGCATAGTTTTATTTTTAAAAAGGACAAAGATACGAAAATTAATGATTAACAGTTAATTTCTAATAGTTAGTAATTGATTGACAAATTCGCATTCTATTTCCTTATGAGTGTAACTTCGGTGAGTGTTGGATCCTGCGTTGATGCGGACACCAATGTTCATTATTCCCATACAAGGGATGAATATTCCGTAAAAGCTCTGCACAGCAACGCCAATATTTACGACAAATACTTGCGTACAAGGCGAATTTTGCAAGTATGACGGTCTGGCGTTGATGATGTGCGTCCTGTAACGCCCAATATCTCAAAAAGCATAGAGATTACGGGTGAAACAGCGACCGTAAAACAGTGAAAGTTCGTGACGGCAAATGAAACGATTAGGATGCTGTCTCATTCTCACGCACGACCAGTTTGGCATGATACCAGAAGTCAAGGTACAGGTATTGACCAAACAAATCAAAAACCGCACGGACGATGTGGCTGGTTTCCACTTGATGGGCATCGGCCATGTCTTTGTGGACGAAAGCCTCCGCTTCAAAAACCTGTTGTTTAACACCCACCACGACCGCATGGCAGACTGGGCAATCCCGAAAGTTCATAACGGGCTTTGAATATACTGTTTGCCCTGCGTACCATTCAGGAAAGGACAGGCAAGGATTTGGGTGCAACGTTCTTTTCCGGAACAGCCATTTCTAACTCACTGACGGAATTGCACCTGCTATTCAAATACTTGCGCCTGCAGGAAAATAAATTTTAAACATTATAGCAATGAGTACCTCTATCAAACTAAAATTCATTCCCTCAAAAATTAAAGGCAAGACCGGAGTAATTTGCCTGCAACTGATTCATAACCGGAAAATCAAAGTGTTCAGGACACGGTTTCGTCTTTTCCCAGCCGAATGGGAAAAACAAAAAAAAACGGTCGTTTTCGGTAATTCCGGCATGGAACGCCAGAGTTACCTGCAATCCATAAAAACAGGTTTGGATGCCGAATTGAAGCAGCTTGACGAACTGGTTCGCCTGCTCGAAATGAAAAGCGATTATACGGTGGATGAATTGGCGGATTTATACACAAGTAATTCATTCAATGGTTATTTTTTCCCTTTTGTAGATTATACGGTTAAAAATCTAAAAGACAATAACCGTCAGAAAACGGCAAGTATTTTACTGACAGCCAAATCAAGTTTTGAACGTTTCTTCTCCGGACAGGATATTCTTTTGGATAAGATTGACAACGACCTGATGCGAAAATACGAAAGCTGGTTGAAAAATACGGGTATGATGAAAAACACCGTTTCCTGTTATATGAGGGCTTTGCGTTCCGTTTACAATCAGGCTGTTAAACAGGGCTTAACTACCCAAAAGAATCCTTTTAACGGCATTTTCACCCGCATTGACAAGACTGTGAAGCGAGCCATGAACGAGGATGTCCTTGTACGGTTCAAAAATATGGACTTATCCTCTCACAGAGAATTGGCATTAGCCCGCGACCTGTTTATGTTCAGTTTCTACATGCGGGGCATTTCGTTTATTGACATGGCGAATCTTCGGAAAAGCAATGTGAAAAACGGTTATATCATTTATTCCCGCAGCAAGACACGGCAAATGCTGACAGTGAAATTGGAGGCATGTATGCAGGAAATCATTGCCCAGTACAAGTCACAAACGGTTGATAATTATTTATTGCCGGTTTACACGGCTCAAAACCGCAACAATACAAGCCAGTTGCGCAACCACAACAAACGCCTGAAACGTATTTCCGACATGCTTGGACTGGAAAAACCGTTGAGTTCTTATGTTACCCGCCATACTTGGGCGACACTGGCGCTTCGCAAAGGGATTTCAATAGAAGTCATAAGCGAAAGCATGGGACACGAAAACGAGACCACTACCCGCATTTATTTGGCTTCATTGGAGCAATCAGTTGTAGATAAAGCAAATGCGAAGATAATCAGATTGGAATAATCATTCCGCTTCTTCCAGATAGGAGGTATTAGAGCATATATAAAATCATGCAAAGGTACTAAATTTCTCATAATTAACTAAGAAAATAAGAAATGTATTTTTATATTATGCAACTATTGTAAAAGAAACACATGCACAAGTTATTGATTATGCGTGTGTTCAATGAAATATTTAATTGTTTCCAATCTTCTATGCTGTCTATTTATCTGAATATTAATATAATAACAAATACTTAAAGTAGAATACAAAGCATTTGTTTTACAACCTCTTTAACACTTCGTTTAATGGAAGTTTATTAGAAATGTGTATTGCTGATAAACAGATGATTAGCACATGTGCATATTTCAATACATCCTATCTGGAATAGGCAGTATTAGAGTAATGTAGAGCATATGAGTAAAAATTTAAAATGTGATAATATTATGATTATCAACTTAATAAAAGAACAATGGATTGAAATCGGGTTGTCGAAAACGAGAAAGAAATTTATATCGGATGGCATAATTCTATGCTTTTCCCTTTTGCTTGTTGGTTGCTCATTCTATTCCAAAGACACTTATTTGGAAGATTTTTCCGAATTTGTTACTGATGTAGAACAAAACTATCAATCGTATTCAGAAGAAGATTGGTTGAGTGCCGACCAAGAATACGAGGAATATGTCGGTGAAACATACAACAATTTTAGGGCAAAACTTACCGATGAAGACAAAAAACAAGTAGGGAAATTAAAAGCGAAATATCAAACTGTGAAAATCAAACACGAAACAGGTAAAATGATAAATGATGTTAGTGATGGTATCAATCAGTTACAAGGCGTTATCGAAGGAGTAATAGGAACAATTAACAATCAATAATTTATAGTATATGAAGAATTTGTATTTTTTGATAACTACTGCTGTTTCGGCAATGTTACTGGCAGGGTGCAACAGCACTTATTTTGAAGTGGACACTGAAAAACTTCAAACAGAAATTTACGAGCCTACGGCTGTAAAGTACGAAGGATTGGCACAAAGTACAGTACTTTACCTCGACCATTCTACCTGCGTGATTGATGCCGTTCAAAATTCACAGGTATTCAAAGCATTACGCCCTAATTTAGGGCAATATTGTGATACTTTAAAATTGATTAAAGGTAGTGTTTTTGAATCCATCCCTTTGGATAGACAAGACAACAAGGTGTCGGAAGTATTGGAAACAATCAAAGACGATATTTCTTTTGCAGATATTCGCAAAGCAGTTTTTCAAATTTGCAATGGTAATCAGCAAGCAATTTTGATTTCAGATTGCGAATCGTATGCAGGAACTCCTCCTACTGGTCGTTTTCTTGATTTAGAACCATATATGAGCGAACCTTTCAGAGATTGGTTAAAAAAAGGGAATACAATTTATATTATTACAGAGCCCTATAAGGAAAAATACAAAGGGCAAGTTTACAACAAGAAACGCTTTTATTTCCTCTTTACAAATGATTATATAGAAGCCCCAATTAGTCATAATATGCTTGGTGAAATTCAATCATTGTTGAATGATAGCATTTGTACATTATTTAAAATGACTAATTCCGATGTTTTCGTGCAATTTCCTAAAAAAGATGTACTTGATGAAAATTTAGGATTTGATGTAGAATACAAAAATGGCTTTGAATTTATTTCTGTTGAAAATTCTTGGAATGAAATCCGTGAATATGTGATGAAATTAGACAAATACGGCGAACCGTTGCCCGAAGAAAAACCTGTTCCTCTGATTAAAAATTTGCTCTTTGATAATGGTGAAAATTATGCCATTGGCAATATTCAAATTGTGGCGACCAACATTACTTCAAGATACCTTTCATTAGAAGACAATACCATTGAAGTCAAAGATATAGATATTTCAGATGGCTTTATATTGGATAAAAATGCTTTCCGTAACAACAAACTCAATGTGATGCTTACCGATAAAATTTTCACGGAAGGTTATTTGAGTGATGAATTTGGTGGAAATCTTATTCGATTAGATTTTGTGATTAAGGAGGTTGGATTGACCCCCTATGATAATACAATATTTGAATGGAAGTCAATATGGAATTATCCGGAACAAGCAATTTGCGTATCTAAAAGCATAGATAACGCCTTGCGTGATGTAGCTGTTGTTCCAACAAATCCTAATCGGCGAGTAATACATACCATTTTTATAAAAACAGAAGCATACAAATAATTTAATAATCATAAAAATAACAATTTAAAAAATGAGAAAGATTGAAACGCTCAAACAAGTTCAAGCGTTGATAGGTGAAACCTATATGTACGCTGCTATTATTGCCATTGTAGCATTGGTTTTGGCTTTTATTATTGCCAATGTAGTAAAATATGGTGGTGGAAAAAACAGTACCGACCATATCAAGAGACGAGTGTGGTATATTATAATAGGTATAACTGTTCCAATCGCATTTTTCTTGTACAATTCCTTTTATGTCAGCACTTTTATTACCAAAGCACCATTGAAGGCACAATTTTCAACAGCCAATATTTTGGCGACATTAGAGGTTTTAGGCATCTATGTAGTAGTAGGCATTTTAACAATGTTTCTTATGCGTAGTTCCAAATGGGGTAGCATCTTGGGTAAATCAAAAAAATAACACACAAAAAACAATTAAAGTATGGCAAATATATTTGTAATAGGTATCGGCGGTACAGGTATGCGTTGTATAGAAGCATTTACTCACTTGTGCGCCATAGGTATGTTCGATAATACAAATGTTCATCTGTTGGCATTGGATACCGACAAAGACAACGGAAACTTTACCCGCCTCAAAAATTTAAAAGAATCATATATCAAAACAAAGGGCGTAAATAAGAAGCAATTTGCTTTGAAAGACACTTTCTTTTCGGCAAACCTGCATTATTATCAGTTCAGTCCCGATTATTCAAAACTTTCAACTTTTGATGCTTTATATAATTACGGCGATGCCAAATTCAGTAATCCCGAAAAAGCAGCCATTGCCGATTTGCTTTTTACCGACAATGCCAAAGCATTCGACTTGAAACACGGTTACCGGGCACAAACGCATTTGGGTAGTATGTTGATGTATCACTCTATTATCAACGAGATTAAGCAAAATGACAAAGGCGATTTGAAGCGTTTTATTCAAGAATTGATTACAGCTTCCAATTCCGGCAATCCGCGAATTTTTATTCTCGGTTCGGTATTTGGCGGTACAGGAGCATCTTCTATTCCGATTATTCCAAAGGCTATCAAAGAAGCGGCAGCTTTGATTTCCAATGCTACCGATATTGAGCGTAACGCTTA
>JAITVS010000029.1 GCA_031285685.1 Tannerella sp. | reverse complement strand
GGCGGAAATAGAGGATGCTGAAAAATATGGACACTACCTGAAATACAAAAGAGGGGAAAGCGAGGGTGAAATCATTGAGCCTAAACTAATCAACTGGAGTGAAAAAATTCCGTGGGATTCGGAAAACGAAGAAGTGCAAGAGGCACTCAGCCCGCTTTACAACAAAGTGAGTACCCGTTTCTACCACTATGCTGCCTCCAGGCTGAACACGTCTATGATCAATTTCGAATATTGGGATTTTGATTATAGAAATTATAAAGACCCGAAAAATCCTGAGAATTTCGGTGCGTCATATAAAGAATTTGACAAAGAAGGCTATGAATACGGTGGCATGTATGCTAATCGCCCCAGCAGTTTGGGTACCGGTTACCAACGTTTTATCAGACACGAGATCGTGAACATCTATCCTGACACATTGTGCTGGGCGCACGATTTCACCTATTCATACAATGAACCCATGGTGTTAAACTATTTCGCAAATCCCCGTTACGACAATTATCCCGTGGTGGGCGTGAGCTGGGTACAAGCGCGTGCGTTCTGCTATTGGAGAACACATTTGAGAAACACCTGGTTGTCCTCGCAAGAGTATGCACAAGAGCATGTTTTCAGACTACCCAATGAATCCGAATGGGAATGGGCTGCCAGAGGCGACTTGGCTAATTCTCCCTATCCGTGGGGCGCTCTCTATCCGAGCAATGAAAACGGCTGTTTCTTGAGTAACTTCAAACCCCGCCGAGGAGATTATATCGCAGACGGATACACCAAAACCGGTGTGGTGGGGCACTACCATCCCAATGACTTCGGTTTGTTCGACATGGCCGGTAACGTGGCGGAATGGTGCGATGACGCTTTTGACAAATCTTCCGTGAACTTCACCCACGACCTGAACCCGCACTACAGATATTATGCGCGGAAAGACGACACGCCGGAGAAAAAACGAAAAGTGATCCGCGGCGGTTCGTGGAAAGATATCAGCTACTTCACCACCGTGTACACGAAAGATTACGAGTACCAAGACACTTGTAAATCCTATGTAGGATTCCGTTGCGTGCAATCCTACATGGGACCGCACAGAGGCGAAAACAGCGGCCAATCCTCCCATGTTTATTAGAAATAAAGAAAAACCATTTTAATAACCTAAAAAATCATTAACCAATTTAAAAAAGAAAATTATGGGACTTTACCAACTTGTAAGAAGTAAGGGCTACAAACAATTCATGGCCTATTTGTACGGATGGGGCGCTGCTGCCGTAATTACCGGAGCTTTATTTAAAATTACCCACTGGCCTGGCGCTACCGTTATTTTAACGATCGGTATGGTCGTGGAGGCAGTTATCTTCATTTTTTCCTCTTTTGAACCGTTGCACGTTGAATACAACTGGGCGTTGGTATATCCCGAATTAGCGATGGGACAAGATGGCGAAACAATATCCGCTAGTAAAAAAGACAAGAAAGCTATTCCTACGGGAACTCCTACGCAACAGTTAGACAAGATGTTGCAAGAAGCGAAAATCGGTCCGGAACTGATTGAAAGTTTGGCTACCGGCATGCGGAACTTGAGCGACAATGCAAAAAAATTGTCCGGCACCGCCGATGCGACCTCCGCTACCGATGTTTACGCATCCAACTTGACCAAAGCGGCGGAATCCGTGCGCAATCTCTCGCTGCAATATGACAAAACCGCTGTTTCATTGGAAAAAGATTCCAACATTTCGGAAAGCTATTTGAACAACGTGCAAAAAGCAAGTACCGCAGTGAACAACTTGGCTACTATTTACGAAGAGACTACGAAATCACTGAAGTCCGACACCGGTTCTTATAATGATCAATTGTCAAAATTGAACCAAAATCTCACCGCCATCAACACCATTTATGAAATGCAAGCGAAAAACTCCAAAGTGATTCAAGATAGTTTCAAAATGATTGAAGACAACGTGAAAGTGACGGCGGAAAACACACGACAATACACCCAAGAAATTGAGAAGTTGACGAAAAATATCTCCCAACTTAGCAATGTGTATGGAAATATGGTAGCTGCTATGAACTTAGGCGGCAAATAATCTCCATACTTTTTTGTATTTATTAATCTAAATCACTAACCAAAATAAATTAATATTATGGGTGCAACTAATTGTCCGGAAACCCCGCGGCAGCGAATGATAGGTATGATGTATCTAGTGCTTACGGCGATGTTGGCATTAAATGTGTCGAAAGACATTTTGAGTGCTTTCGTCGTGGTGGACGAGACCCTGACTATCTCGAACTTGAATGCGGAAAAGACTATAGAAGCCAATTATACTGCCATTGCAAAGCAAACAGCTATCCTCGGTGTTGAAAAAGTAGGGGATGCCGCGTCTAGAGCTGAGCGTTTACAACAAGCCAGCAAAGAACTGATCGCTTATATCGACCAAACCAGAACCGACTTGTTGGATTTCGCCGATAAGGGGGCACTTACTGAAGATGGAAAGCCCAAAACCGCAAAAGACATTGAAAGTAAAGATAATTCTAGCAATTCTTCCAATTTCTTCATTAACCAAAGTCGCGCGGAACAGCTAAAATTGGAAATACAAAAATACAGAAACACGATCTTGGGTCTGGTGGATCCCGAACAACGTGATCAAATCAGTCAATTCCTCGGATTGGATACGGAAGGAGATTTTTTCAACAACGATGGTGACAAAGAGACTTGGGAAAGACACAACTTTGACGGCATGATCCTGATCGCAACCGTGACCTTGATGAACAAATTGATCGGAGAGGTGAAAAATGCGGAATCAACTATCCTGAGCATTATTCTAAATTCCATCGGAGCGGAAGACTTCAAATTTAACACCATTAAAGGACGAGCTATCCCGAAATCCGAAATTGTGTTTGAAGGAGAAAATTACCAAGCCGATATTATTGTGGCGGCGTACGATTCCAAACAGACGCCTGAGGTGTATTACAAAATCGGGATTGACTCTTTGCCTGAAAACCAAATTGAAAGCGCCACCAGATTGGAAGGCGACTCGGGCTTGGTGCAACTGGAACTGAGAAGCAGTGTCGGTGACCATAAATACGCCGGTGTGATTAAGGTTAAAAAACCGGATGGTACAGACGGTTTTTATCATTTTGCCAACAAATACACCGTGATCCAACCCACCGCCACGATTGCAGCTGAAAGGATGAACGTGTTGTACGCAGGTATTGAAAATCCCCTTTCCGTTTCCGCTTCTGTTCCACAAGAGAAACTTTCCGTTTCCGTGGCAGGATGTAATACGGTAAAATCAGGTTCCAGTTGGAATGTGACTGTGCCGGCTAGTTTGATCGGCAGGGAAGTGACGGCCACGGTAACCGCTAATACGGATGGAAGTAGCCGCTCAATGGGAACGACAAACTTCCGTGTGAAGAGAGTTCCGGATCCCTATGTTGAAATCGGTGCCGGCATCAGAGGCGGTCGGAAAACCAAAGTGGAACTAATGGCCAATCCCGCCGTGTTTGCGAAAATGCCGGAAGACTTCGTATACGAATTGAGATGGAGAGTGATGTCTTACCGCGTGATTTTCGTCATTAGAGGCACGGAAGAAGCGCCTGTTGCCGTTCAAGGCGGGGCATTTAGTGACGCTTTGAAAAGCAGAATCAATTCCGCTCCTTCGGGCACATCGATCTATTTTGAAGATATTCGCATTCAATCGCCCGCAGGGGAAAGAACGTTGGGGGGAATAGGTGTCAGATTAAGATAAAAAACTTAAAATATATTGATTATGAAAAAGTTCAGTCTCATAGCAGCCATTGTGATCGCCTGCACCACGCTCTTTGCGCAAGACGATCAAGGAAGTACCATGGATCAACCCGTCCGCCCACCGTTAGAAACACCATGGGCAAAAGTGACTACAGGGGGGTTCTCCGAACCCATTCCCTATCAACCCACTCGGGAGTCTGATGTGGCCTACTTCATCACGATTTGGAGAACAATCGATCTGCGAGAAAAGATAAACCATCCCCTTTACTTTCCCACGGATGTAAAAGGAACATGGCGCAGTTTGGGACAACTGATCTTCGATGCTATTGACATCAAGAATCCTGATAATCCCAATGCTTTACCCGTTTATAACTCGGAATTTTGCAATCATTACATGAGCAGGGAAGAAATTATTACCGCCGTCAGTAATACACAAATTATTGAAGATCTTAATGAATGGGGTGAAGCGATCGGTACGAAAGAGGTTTTCGTTGAATATACTGCCAAAGAGATCTATAGCTACCGTCTCAAAGAGATATGGTTTTTTGACAAACAGCGTTCAGTTTTGGATGTGCGCATCTTGGAAATCGAACCGATGCTGGAAGTTGAAAGAGCCAGTACCGGCCAAGCTACCGAAGAGGAAGGCGATGACTATGTGGAGGCGATACGTATTCCCAAACGCATAGGGTACATCATGTATGACGAACTTCGTCCCTATTTGGCACAACAAGAGATGTTCAATATGAAAAACAATGCGCAACGCCTCTCATTAGACGACGCACTCACTTTCAAACGTCAATTCGTCAGTTTCATCTATGCCGAAGATAATGTTTACGGACGTTGGATCAACGAGTACATTGAGAATCCGCGCGACCAACGGCTCGAATCCGAACGGATCACGAACGAGATCCGGGTTTTCGAACACGATCTTTGGGAGTTTTAAGTATTTTCATAATCACACATACTGTGGACGGGGTCGAAATCGACTCCGTTTTTTTTTCATAAAATCGTATCTTTCCCTATAAATTCCATGAAAGAAAGCAGTAAGTCCACAGTGTCACCTTAGGTATGCGATTTTTCTCTGCGAGTTTAAACATTAGACTTCTTCGGGAAATTCCATAAACAAGTCTCTATATATTTGAAAATCAATATTCATTCCGACATTCTTCCCGTCGCTCAATATTATTCAGCAAATGCTCTGTAACTTGCTTTTCTTCCCGCTGACACTCCGATTCAACAAATATGTCTCGGTACCCAAGGTGCAAGTCTATCCATTTTTTGCCTTGTTGATATAAAGCTGAGAGCTCTTGCCCGTCCGAACTGACGCCGATGGTCTTCAATTCCTGAAAACAACCTTTAATTTTGTTAACTACAACAATACTTGTTGTACCTGACCGGTTCTTCTTTTTGCGTATAAACATACAGCAAAGCTACTGTTTTTTGACTTGCGTCACCCAAATCGGTGACGCAAAATTTATAATTAATCCAATTATAATATGTTACAAAATAACTGAGATGAAAGTGTCGAAGTCAGGAAGTGCGGGGCGAAATATATGTTGTCGGAAGATAATATCTAAAATATTCGCTATAAAAATCAGTATTACAGTCAAATAAATCATTTCTCAGAAAGTATCTTTTTTCGCTCTTATTGCGAAATACATAGGTTATTTCGTATCTTTGCCGAGCATAAACGTATATTATGAGGTCATATTCTGACATGGAGCGTCTAAGAAGTTATTCGACTATTTTTTCGAGTAATGCTTTTCTACGTCTTATTGGACAGGGTGATTTCGATTTCATTAATAGAAAGATAGAAAGATTCGACACGGAAAAGTTCAAAAATAAAGAAAAAACGTACAATCAATATTTGCAATATATATATCAAGCCTTATGTAATGGATATAGATGCGAATATATTTATAAGAATCAAATAATAAACGACTTATTACTAAAGAAATATAAATTAAGCAGTACGATAGCTATTAATGAATTTCGTGTTGGAAATTCAATAGTTGATATTGCTATGTTTAATGGAATCAGTCGTGCATTTGAAATAAAAACAGAACTTGATTCCGATAAAAGGTTAAATACTCAACTCATAGATTATGAAAAACTTTTTGACGAATGTTACATTGTAACCCATGAATCTTTAGTTGATAAGTATTTGAATCAAAAAGACGATACAGGGATAATTGTTTTATACAAAGAAAAGAATTGCCTGAAATTAAAAGAAATCAGGTCTGCCAAAAAAAATAATACGATAGACTGTGAAACGTTAATTAGGTGTTTACGGACTACTGAATATAAAAATATCATTGAGAACTTTTATGGGGAAATACCGGATGTAAGCAGTTTCAAAATGTTTGATACATGCTTGTTGATGATGAAACGCATTCCGGCGGATGAACTTCATACCCTTATGATGACAGAGTTTAAGAAAAGAAAAATTGATAAAAATGTAATCTTATCAAGCCCTAAAGTGTTAAAGCATATTTGTTTAAGTTTGAATATGAATTTTAACGCATACTCTATTCTTAATGAACGATTAAATCAATATATCATCTAAACGTATGTACTACCCCTATTTAAGAGCAAAACAGTTTGAGCTATTGGCAGTAAGAGAATTTGCAAGCCTATTGGAAAATGACGACAGAAAAATTTTTCCAATAATAGAGCCTGTTAAAAAAACTTTTTCAAGCCTTAACAAGGCGATAAAAATTCTGGTGGAAAAAAGATTTCCTTTTGCTCTGATTATTAATCCGCAAGTAGGTGAAATTGTGGGCGATACTGCATTGATTGAAGACAATGTTCTGGAAAACATAAAAGAAAGCGAGTTTTTCTATCCTGCCTATATTGTACACGCAGCCGCTTCTTACAGCGCCATACAAAATCACATTGCGGAAAGAGAATATCGGAATGTAATGTTGATTCTTAGTAACGTTGGGGACATAGATAATCAGGATTTTATAAATTTGTATTCCAATAATAATATCCGAGTAATTGTAATAGAACAAGAAAACAGGACGCTTAAAAGAAGACTGCTCAATTCAGGCAAATCAGTTGTTTTGTTAAAGGATAATTTCAATACTCAAAAACGGAACAGCGACTACTTGAATCAATGTGATGAACTTTTCACCGAAGAACATTCATTCTATAAAGATGACGGTTATTCCGGTTTTTCAGATTATACTACAATAGGGAAAGATTTTTTAGAAGGGGGAAGACTTCCGTATGCTGTTGCAATTCATTTAACCTATAAAAAGAATCAGGAACAGGTTTGGATTAGGCATTTTGTTTCGGATACAAATGATGACAACTCTAATATTCAGGGAAAGTTCGGAGAAGCTGCCAAAAAGGCTGTCCGGTTTTTAGATGAACAAAATATGCAGCATCGTACAAACATCCTTTCCGATCAAAAACTTTTCGCCGTTCAGGTGAGGAGTACGGTTTTTCAATACCAGACCAATCAGGTCTATCATTTCATCCATTCCGGTGAAAAAAGAAACAACGGCTTCCGATTTGCTGTTTAATACATCCATGATTTATCTCCTTCCCTTTTTAGTTACGCATATAATCGCCCAATGAAGACAGGTTCAGCAAGTCCAACTTTGCATCGTAG
>JAITVS010000267.1 GCA_031285685.1 Tannerella sp. | reverse complement strand
CGGACAAAGTTTTCTTCCTCATGGTCATTGCTGCCGGATAGATTCACATCCAATAAGCCAAACAACGAACCACCGTCTGAACCTTGATTTTTGTGGTTCTCCTGATTGGATAATTCGGTTGTGCTTTTTACATCATCCTTATATTCAAACAAATTACACTCTTGGCTAAATAAGTCTTGAAACATATTAGCCGAAAACTCCTTGCCCAACCGTGAACCGTTCAGCACGGTACGATTTTGATAATCAATAAAGGTAACGCCGTAAATCCGTCCCTGTTCGTTCTCACGGAAAACCACGCCGATATGTTTCTGTTTCAGCAGCGACCTGAAACTATCTTTACCCTTTGCCTCCCGCATGGCTTGGGTAATCACCGGACACAAATTTTCCCTAATCTTTTTCTTTTCGACAGCCAGTTTTGAGTTCTCATAATGCTTTTGTAATGCTTCGCAACCTGCCTCTTTGCCAAACAAAGAGGATTTGAACGGTCGCCCCATCTTATTCCCTTTGCCATCGGTAACGCTGTAAAGGATGCCGTTGTGCATCCCCTTGACTTCTTCGGCAGTCAGGTTAAACAGTTCGAGCATGGTACGGTATTCGCCAAAAGATTGGAAATGGAAGTTTGCCGTTATCGCCTTGATAGTATTGCCTGCCTTGTGTTTTAAATCTCCCTCCCGGTAATCTATTCGATTGGGATATTCAAACTCCCTTTCGCCTTTCTTTAACGGAATAAGGTTGAACTCCTGTTCCAGTTCCTTGCAGATTTTCATCGAGCGAGCTACCTCGTAACTGTCGTTTATCTTTTTGCCTGCTTCGTCAATGCGTAGCGATATGATGTGCAAGTGTTCCCGTTTGATGTCGGAATGTTTCAATACAATATAGGGTTGATTGCCATAGCCGAGTTTTTCCATATAGGCTTGGGCTATATCCGATAACCGTTCATCCGAAAGATTGTCTTTCGGGTCTGGATTGAGCGAAGCATGGAATACGACCTTTTCTGTCCTTTCATTATTGGAAAGATAGGGAGTAAACGAATCCATACAGTCCCGGATGGAGAATGTACCGTCCGGCGAATCGAACATCTTTTGACTGTACAACACCGAAGCGTGATTGTCGTCCACCTTGATTTTGTTGTACGCCAGTACTCCGAAAACCGATTTACCCGAACTTATCTTGGCAAGCATCGCTCTTTCAGTTTGGTTACATATTCCTCAAACTCCCGTTTTAAAAGTCCGAACTCTCGTGTGGATAGCGCAACGATTTGAATCATTTCAAGGGCTTTTTCTTCGCCAAAATGTAAAACCAACGAGTGGTAAGCCTGATTAAAATTGTTCTTTACCGCCCGAAACTGCGCGAAGAAACTGCTCAACAGCATCACAAAATCAATCGTAGATTTATTGATTTCGGCCACTTTCAGCGGCTTGTTCAGTACACAGTCCGCCATAAAAGCAGAATAACTCGGCTTTCCTGAACGCTCGAACATCTGTAAGAACCGCTTGCTGTCTTTACCATTCAGGCGAAACATGTAGCGGTGCTTCTGTTTATCCGCTTTTGGTTTACGCCCTCTTTTCTTCTTTTCTCTATCGCCGGACTTTCCGGCTTCGACATTTATGTCCATATCTCGATTCTTTTTAAAAGGTTGCGACTTTGGAGCAACCGCCCCCAACCTGCGGGGTTGGGCAAGAAGGTTTTTGGAGGCGTGAAATGATAATTTCATGATGACAAAAACACTTCTTGCTATTGTCTGTCGACAATAAAATCCGCCATCGGTGGCGGACTGTTGGAAAGGATAAGCCCCGATATACAAGGCTTATCCCGTTTTTCCTGCCGCTCAATATAAAAGGCGGCTTGCTATTCACCGGAGTCCTCATCCTCGAAAGATTCCGGTTCATCTTTTCTACCCATGTTTTCCAAGTCTTCGATAAACCTGCGATTGTGTTCCCTGTACTCCTCATTCAGAATGTCCCTGTACGCTTCGACATGACGGGCGATAATGGTGTCCACCAGAGAAGATGTCGTAGTGTGGTGTTCATAGCTGAACAGCCGGACAATCTTTTTCAGGTTCTCATGCGTTTCAGGGCTGACATACACGGCGTACCGCTCCCTTACCCGTTTTTCCTGACAATAGGTCTCAATGTATTCCTGTATTGAAACCTGTTTTTGATTCTTTTTCGCTTTCATTACTTAATTCTTTTGATAGTTATACATGGACGCCTGTACAGAATTGAGTATTGAATCCGATACCGGCATCATTTATTATTCCCGAATGGATTCCAAAACAGATTTCCATAAAGGTTTCGATTTGTATGCTGGATAATATTCCGGTATCGAAACCATAATTTATTTCTATTCTGAAATCATTTTTGAGGCAAATAAAGGATGAATTACTGACATTCAAATCATTACGGATTTTAATACTGTTCCTCACCATAATTTTCTACTGTGGTCTCCTTTCAAACGGTGTAAACTTCACTGATTTGCGAAACGGATTTTTAATAGACGAAGCGAATATCCTTTAGAAGCAAACTTGCTTGACAAATAAGACAAATTATATGAAGTCGGCCAACCCATACCAAATGAGCGCCACATGCTGCCACTTAAACAAAAAGCCATTGGGAAGCAGATTTTTCTATTTTACTTCGTGGCAGAAAGGTAAAAATCGGGGTACTGCCTCCGTTCCTCGAAGCAACTCGAAGCAACGTGCGGACAACAGAGTATCAATCCATTGCAATACGGATTCTCCGGTTTTACTTTGTGGCGAAAAGGTGAATGTATCACCAGTAAGAACAAACAGAGTGCTGCAAAAAACAGAGAGTAAATGCAAAGCATCCGGTTTGTTGGAATGAGGAAGTTGGATACTTTACTTTTGACGAGAATTAGTGAGAATAATAATTTTAAAAACAATATGTGTATGCAAATTATCAACATCGAAGCCGAAACATTCGAGGCAATGCTCTCGACAGTTGAAAG
>JAITVS010000258.1 GCA_031285685.1 Tannerella sp. | reverse complement strand
AAAACCTTATGCTATGATCAGGACGGAAATCTTTTATTAGGAACAGATAACGGCCTGTATGTTTACAACAAAAAGGACGGTCATCACCACCTCGTTCATGATGCGCGTAATAACGCAACATTAGCCGGAGATATTGTCTGGAACATTTTTAAAGATAGAGATAATAATATCTGGCTGGGAACAGACAACGGCATATCCTTATCGACACAAGATCAACTTTTCAAACCGTATTTCCTGCCATCCATCACACAATCCGGTGATGGCAATCAGATACTATATATTCGTCGCGACTTCAATAATTCATTATGGCTGGGAGGAACTCATGGAATTATTAAGATTGAGAATTTGGAAAGTGAAAACCTGACTCATCAATGGTTCCGGATGAACGACAGCCAATTCCCAATACCTCATAACCGGATACGGAGAATTTATGAAGATCGCCTTCAACGGTTGTGGGTAGCAACCGACAGAGGGTTATTACTCTATGATACCATTCATGAACATTTCACAAACTACTATTTAGCCGGTGACAGTTCAAACTGGATTTACGACATTATCGACGACTCAAAAGGAGATCTGTGGATTGCCTCTTTTAACGGAATATATTGTGTCAACGGTAATATTGCAAATGCAAAAGACACCTTATATCCGCGTTATCGTTATGCTAAAAAGGACAGTTTATACAATAACGATGTGTACAGCATTGCAATGGACAGTGAAAATAATTTGTGGGCATTGGTAAATAACAGTCACATCGACTACATCAATTTAACCACACGTACGGTGCACCCCATATCTCAACTCCGGAATTCCATGAATATAGATGCCGATTTTTTATTTGGTGATTCTACCGGCAGAATATGGATCAGTACAAGTAATGAGTTATTCCGCATTACTATGAATGATGGAGAAATGGCAGTTCAGAGCGCCCGGCTTACCAATTCTCACTCGTCGGAGGTATATGCTATGGCTGAAGTTGGGGAAGAACTGTGGCTTACAACATCCGAAGGATTATTTATTGTTCATAAAGATACGCTGAAAGTACAGCACATCGGGACAACAGAACAATATATCGCAATTTATTACGACGCGTCCATTCATAAAATATGGCTGGGGACAACAAACAAGTTGGTAATGATCGATCCTCTTTTTACTCCTTTTTCATCGTCTCCGAAAAAGATTCACGTAACAAAAATTACAATCAACGGTGAACAGGAACCGGACTATGAATTATACCAAAAAGAGAGCATCGTGCTGAAGCACAATCAAAACAATCTGATGATTTCATTTTCGGATTACCGGTATACAAATGAAAAATTAATGACATTTTCCTTTAAACTGGATGATGTGAACGCCCAATGGATGAAGCTTAAAGGAGGTGAAAATTCGATTCTGTTGCCGAATCTTGCTCCCGGAAATTACAAAGTGTTTGTTACATCCGGCCAAATATCCGATGAAAAAGGCCAGATTGAACCGATATTACTGATTACCATACGTCCTCCATGGTATCTTTCATTGATTGCCAAATGCATATATGCACTCATAGCAGGAGGATTAATCTGGTGGATAAGCAATTTCTTTCTTGTGCGTCATCGTTTGCGTATTGAAAAGGAACAAAGACAGACATTAATCGCGCAGGCTCAATCTAAAATGCAGTTCTTTACAAATATTGCACATGAATTTAAAAATCCTTTGAGTTTAATCATTGCCCCTTCCGGAAAACTTTTAAGCGAAAACAAAAAAAATGAAGAAAAGGAACTGTTGGAACTGATACATTCAAATGCTCTTAAGTTAAGCTCTTTGATTCATTTTTCAATTGAAGCGTATCAGGACGAAAGCAAAATTCAGGAAAGTTTCATTCCTTCCGAAGTGGAATTTATTGAATTTACCCGCAGCATCTTCGATTCGTTCAAAGATAGTCTGAGATATGGAAAACAAGCGTTTCTTTTTAATGCTAATCGTGATAAAATATATGTGAATGTTGATGTATTTAAAATGGAGTCGGTTTTAAACAACCTATTTGCAAATGCATGCAAATATACACCGGAAAACGGTAGCATTACATGCTCTCTGGAGTATGATGAAAGTTCATCAAATATTTGTATTAAAGTGACCGATACCGGGATTGGAATACCGGAAACCGAGCTCCCTTTTGTATTTCAACGTTATTATCAATCATCCCGGACTGCTAAAATGGGTTTTGAAGGAACAGGCGTCGGATTGTCAATCGTGAAAGATTATACGGAAATTCATAAAGGAAGAATTCATGTAATATCCGGCGACACCGGTACCACCTTTACCGTTACTTTACCTGTTGAAAGAGATCTGCAGCATAAAGAAAAAGAAGAAACGCATACCTATGAGAAATCAATGCTCGATGAAGAAGACAACAGGCCTTTGATTGTTATTGTTGAAGACGATGTTTCGACAGCAAACTTTATCCATGAAATATTAAAGAAAGATTATCGTTGTGTAATAGCTCATAATGGAAAAAACGGTTTGAAATCCTGCATAGATTTACAGCCGGATCTTATCATTACAGATGCGATGATGCCGATCATGGACGGACTGGAAATGTGCCGCCGTATCAGACAGCACCTTCCATTAGCATCGGTACCCATTATTTTATTGACAGCTAAAAAAGATCCCCGGATTGAATATCAGAGCGCTCAGTTAAATGTCGATGCCTTTATTTCAAAGCCTTTTGACTACTCACTGTTACAGGCCCGTATCATTCAACTTATCGGTAATAAAGAACGGCTTAAGCAGCAAGTGAGAATTGAACATATCACAAACCCTGAAATGGACGGCGAAATATCTGCCGATGAAAAAAATCTGTTGCGAATAACCAAAATGATAGAAGACAATTTAAACGATCCTGATCTGTCTGTGGATATGCTCTGCAAACTCAGTGGCATCAGTTCCAAACAACTGTACCGGAAAATCAAGCAATTGACGAATATGTCGACGGTTGAATACATACGCTCGATTCGATTAAAAAAAGCGGCATTATTATTTAATAACGGCAATTTCACGGTTGCAGAAGTTATGTATACGGTCGGTTTCTCAAATGCATCGTATTTTACGCGTAGTTTCAAAGCAGAGTTCGGTAAAACGCCTCAGGAGTATCTGTCAGGCAAAAAAAACAACGTGATGGGGGAAACAAAATCTGATTCATTCGTCCAGTGAAAATTCGATTTTATATTCGGGGATCGCTTTTATCCCGTTTACTTTGCAGATCGTTTTATCTTCGAACACGGGGATTTTTTCCTTTTCAAAATCAATCAGATAAGAAGCGTCTTTATACATAGGACGGAAATAGAAATACATTCCTTTCCGGTCCAGCTCATCGGCATACTGCTTCAATCCGATTCGCCAGGAATTGCCATAATACAGATGGTCGTTAATCATCCGTCCGTCTATAAAGGCAACTGCGTTATCGCCGACATAGTCGATTTCAAGGATTATATCACTCACATTTTCCGAAAACGATGTTTTTTTCATATCAAATGTATACCGCTGAGGACTGATTTCCCTGACTTCGAAATCTATCGAAACCTCCGGCACTTCAAGTGTGTACTCCGTAAAATATCCCAGCTTTTTAGCCGTTGCTTTCCGGTCGCCGAACGAAGGCTTTTCCTCTGCAGGCAGCACAAGAACAAAGCTATTCGAACATGCCTGCAGACAGATATCCGAACCATTTTGCATCAATGTTGCGCCCGTGATGCAAAAGTTATTATCCCACTGATTAAAACCTAACGCCTGTTCACGCGTCAGTGTCGTTACAATCACGTCTGTTCCTGCTGCGTCCGTCAGGGTAAATGAACTTTTAAATCCGGATACCGGCTGAACACAGAACATTCCGTCTTTTTCCGTTTTTTTGCCGGTTATCTTTTTAATCGTCGTCTTATCAAAAGCAAACTCGGGAGATAATCCCTCATGGCTGTAAAAGATATAATGCGTCTTACCTTCTGTCCGGACAATCGCCAGCGGCTGCACCGTCGCGTATTTCAGTAACGCGCCGCCAAGTTGCAGGTTAAACGGCAAAATTGCGCTGACACCTTTTTTCAGCGTAAATGCCGGGTATCGGACGGTTTCATGGGCCAAATTGATATTCAAACCTCTCACTGACTGATCGATACGTTCGTCATGATCCTGAAAGTTATTCAGGAAGACAAAACCGGACATTCCGTCAGAACGAACGGCATAACGCAACGTTTCCCTGTCGTCCGCCTTGATTGCGGCATTCGTTTCGGGTAAAACGACTCCCATCGGAGCCAGTTTGTCTCCGAAATTTTCAGCAAACAAATGAATAATCCGCAGATAATTATACGAATCCCTTGTTTTCCCGTACTCTCCGATCGGAGCCTGAAAATCATATGAAATTTTCGGCACACCCATCGCCTCATCGCTGAAAAATCCGCCGCCCTTGCGTTGTGGCGTCAAACCGCCATGATACATATAATATCCGATACCATTAGCCCCCGATCCCAACGTACGCAACATCAACGCTTCCGACGCTTCGGCGACAACACGGGGGCGACGGGCATACGTGATCTGAATGCCGACACCCATTTCCGCACAGAAAGAGGGGTATCTGGCTCCGTCATAACGTACCGGCGAATAATCCGGCTGCCGCTGAATATCTTTGAAGAGAAAAAACGGAGACATCGACGGCTCAGCCCAGAATGGATACGGATAAGCTGCGGTTACGGGTATCGCTTCATTTTCCAGAACGGCTACCATGCCCCATCCGGTAACGGTATACATGGGGACAATGATACCTTCATCAATCGCCATCTTCTTTAATGTTACCAGATGTTGTGTTCCCAGATCCGCATAAGCGGTTCTTTGATCCTGCACACTGACACCAATACGCGTAATGGAAGCATCATAATTAGCCGAAGTCATTTCTTTGGGTTGTCCGGGGTATGAAAATGCCCAGGGCGCTGCCGAGTGTTGTAACTCATTTTCGAGCTGGATGCCGACAACCGATCCGCCGTCTTTATAATACAAGCCTTGCAATTGCCCTGCAATATGGTGGTATAACCGTTTAACATAGAATAGGTATCCGTCATCGTTGGAACGGACTTCAAACGGACGCCCGTATATCCAGTCAGGCAAGCCTCCGTTTCTTATCTCTCCGTGACAGAACGGGCCTATCCGCACGATCGTTTTCATATCGTGCTTCCGGCAGAGTTGCAGAAATTTTCGCAGATCCTTATCTCCTGTCCAGTCGAAAACCCCTTCTTCCGTTTCATGTATATTCCAGAATACATATGTTGCAATAATATTAATTCCCCCAGATTTCATTTTTAAAATCTGCTCTTCCCAATATTGATTCGGAAAGCGGGAATAGTGCATTTCGCCCATAATCGGAATAAACGGTTTATTCCCTGCACGCATATAGAAACTATTGAAATCGATCGGGATTCCGTCCGGATTTGACCCGCCGAGATTCAAATGTCCTTCTGTAATCTGATGAGGTTCCCGGGGGATGGAAACGGAATACTCCGACTGCGCCTTTACAAAATGGCAAATAAACAAAGCAGCTGTCAATAAAAGTAAATTTTTCATAGGTTTATTATGTTTTATTTTTCCGGATTATTTAAATATTATAAGTAACAGGTACGATTTTTATATGTGTTCATGGTTTCAATTTTTAAAATTTTCACAATGCAAAAATAGTAACAGAAAACAACAACAAAAATGT
>JAITVS010000198.1 GCA_031285685.1 Tannerella sp. | reverse complement strand
ATCTCTTAATCAGCCCCGATACTTCATCGAACACATCCGCCGGAATATAGCGTGAAGATGTTCGAGGATAAGTGGTCAGTTTCGACTCATAGAGTTTTTGGGCGATGGAGAGCGTCTTTTCAGCCGAAAAACCGTGTTTGCTGTTTGCCTCCTTTTGTAGGGTAGTTAAATCGTAGAGCAAGGGCGGTTCCTGATTGACTTCTTTCTTCTCTACTGATTGGACACGTAGTGTCTTTTGTTCTTGTAATTTGCCAAAAACAGCATTAGCCGTGTCCTTATTTTCGTACTTCTCACGGCTGACAACCGCAAACGCAACATCCGACTTTTCCATCTGAACCTTGATTTGCCAAAACGGTACGGGCGTGAAATGTTTGTTTTCCAGATACCGCCTGCAAATCATCGCCAACGTGGGTGTCTGTACCCGTCCGAGCGAGAACACGCCCCGTCCGGCGGCAATGCTTAATGCCTGAGTTGCATTTAAGCCGACTTGCCAATCCGCTTCTGCCCTTGCTTTGGCGGCGTAATAGAGGTTGTCGTATTGGCTGCCGTTTTTCAGGTTTTGCAATCCCTCCTTGATGGCTTTGTCGGTCAAACTGCTAATCCAAAGCCTGTCAAAAGGCTTGGTGCAGTTCAGGTAAGAATAGATGTAGCGGAAGATGGCTTCGCCTTCTCGACCTGAATCACAGCTATTTATGATCCGGTCGCAACTGTCGAAAACGTGCTTGATGATTTTCAGTTGCTTCAACGCTCCCGCATCGGGTTTGTATTCCTTGCCTTCTTTCATTTGGCGAGGTTTGAGTATAAACGGGTCGGGGAGTATCGGCAGGTTTTCGCGTACAAATCCCGCAAACCCATAGTCTTCAGGCATGGCTAACTGTATCAGATGCCCAAATACCCACGTTACCATATATCCGTTACCGGACAGGTAACCGTCTTCTTTTGTCGTTGCGCCGACTATGGCTGCCACGCTTTTAGCCACAGATGGCTTTTCACAGATTATACAAATATTCATTTTCGTTGGATTTTAGCGGTTTATATTTACATTTTCATTCCTTTGGACTTCTTCGGCTTTTTCTGCTCCTGTTTGGCGGCTTGCTTCTCGTCGGGTTGGGATTGTCCTTTTTTCAGCGGCTCGCCCTTTGCCTGCGCCTGCTTGGTCGCCTCGTTGGTCTTGCCTTCGGAATTGACCGCCACCTGCGTTTTATGCCGGTCATCGGGCGTAACCTTTCCGGAGGCAAGGGCATCCTTGTAGTCTTTCGGGAACATAAAATCGGTTTTGCCAGTCTCCTTATTTAGGGTGATGTAGCCGCTGTACCCTTTACCTTTCTTATCCACCAAACCGCCTACGTGTACGGTTTTCCCCTCGCGGAGGCTGCTGCGCTGGTCTTCGCTCAGTTCCTGCTTGCGGAATGTTTTAGGTACATCATTTTGTGTGTTCCCCTGCTGTTGGTTTTGACTTTGTTGCCGCTCGTTGTCGAAACGGAAGCCGAAGCCGCGCCTGTCGGCATCGAATTGGACGAAAGCATCGAAAGGGGTATTCTTCTTGGAGGTCATTCCCTCCACCCAAACGGCTTTGCCTTCGGACAGGCTTTTCTTCTGCTCATCGTTTAAGGTTACGCCCTTGATGTTTTCGGGGATTTTTACCCTGTCGGTATGGATGGCGATTAACTCATTGGTTTGTTTGTCGATGGAGAGATAGACAGGCGTTTTCTCGCCCTGTTTGAACTCGGCTTCGGCGATGCGTCCCAGATTGCCGGTTTTGAGCATATTCTGCTTGTCTTCCTCCGAAAATCGCACGCCGAAGTAGGGTCTGTCCAATTCGGGTTCGCGGCGGATGGCGTGAATGGATAGCAAAATTTTGCCGTCCGCATTCTCCCGCAACGCCAGCCGCGCATCGGTGCGGAGCGTTACGTCATCGAACTTGGGGCTGATAGGCAACAGGTCTGTCTTCTGCCAATTCAACAGTTTTTCCAGATTGCCGGTCTTTTCCAATGCCTCGCGGCTGATGCCGATGCGCTCGAACTGCGACCAGTCCACACGTTCCGGGTTGATGGCATACTCGGATGAAGTGGATTGTTTGGCTTGCGCCGATGATTGCTGCTCTGTTTTTTCTTCTTTTTGTGTCTGCTTTCGCACGAGTTCATCCGTATCCACGCGGTGCACATCAATAAGTTCCTTGTTCTCCGGCTTGTCGGGATGCTTGAATGCCTCCTGCAATTTCTGCATCACCTCGCCGAACTTGTCCGCCGGAATTCGGAAGAACTCGAAGCGGGTAGGCTCTTTCACCTGCCGCATAAAGTTGGCGAAGAAGTTTTCGAGGATGTTCCCGTGTTTGTCAATTTTCAGAAAATCGGGATTGTCGCCGTCGGGCTTGGCGGTCTTCACTTTGCCACCCTTACCCACGTTAGCGGTGCGCAGTTCGTTACTGCCTTTTTCTCTGACCAGAAGCACGTCCTGGTCTTTCAAATTTTCGTTCATATTACGTTTAATTTAGTTACGCCAATAGCGGCGTGGCGCAAAAGTAGGGGAACGAAGCAGGCGGGGAAAGAGTGTGAGAGGCGGTTGGTATGGGTTGGCCGGATAGTGGTATGGGTTGGCGCGGCCGGGTTCGATATTATTTTCCCCGTGCCGCTACTACAACATCTGCTCCCTGCCTCCTGGCTTTATCGGGATTCCATTTGAAGAAATCCGGTTTACCCTTTTCGTTGTTTACCTTGACGTATATACGTTGAAAGGCTCGCCATTTCCGTCTTTCTACGTTCCCCGCACATAGACAACCTTACCCTCACGGAGAGTATTCTGCTGTTTTTCATTCAAACCTGCATCCAACAGTTTACCACCGGGTATGTGTACTTTATTCCGCCTTTGGCGGCATTGAGCTGAACGCAGGTATCAAGCTTTCTCAGATTATCCGTATGACGAACGATTATATTTCTTTTATTTAATTACCCTAAATATATTATAATTTATCTATTGCTATATTTTCCGGTGATTTCAAATTAGTAAAAAATATATAAACAGTGGGTGATTGTGTGATTTTTTCCTGAATTAAATAAAAACAATCGTAACTTTGCATGTATAGTAAACCAGGGAATTTCACTATACATTTTATATATTATGAGAGCAAGAAACAGCGAAGATGTATATAAGGCAATGCTGATCTTTTGTTATTATTTGGCAGCTTCTATCGTTTTAGGAGTTTGTATTTTTTCCTGCTTCATGAAAACTTCATCTGTGGAGGTTTATAAGATACTGTCAAAAACACAGGAATATGATTTTATTCAAACGCAGCAGATTAACATGACGGAAAGTGTGGATACCCTGTATTTTTATTCCAGCCTGCTGAATACCGATCCCCAAATAAACAATTCGCTTATGTATAACGTCATAAGCGGCAGGAAATTACATTTGATTAACACCGTTGGTTCAATGGCTGAAAAAGATTGTAACCTGTACAAAAGGCTGACAGGGCAAATGAACACTTTTTTAAGTATAAAAGATTCTATCCGGTTGGCGATGACGGAGGAAGAAATGGTGCGGGCTGACCTGATGAAATGTATATCGGACAATCGTAATGTGACGCGGCAAATGGCTGTCGGAGGTTTAACATATGACAGGTAAAAGATATGGGTATGAATGATGCAATGAACCGGAAAGAAAAAGTGATGGGTTTTATCTATGTGTTTTTGCTCTTCGCTTCTGTTACTGCAACCTGTTGCCTTTTGCTGTTTTATTATAATTCAGACTATAAAGTGTTTTCCCGGAAAGATTTTGCCATATACAAAATGGACCGTATCAGGGAATACCAGGATGCACAAAGCGAGGTATCTGTTATGGTAGATTCGTTATATGATAAGATTGACCATTATAATCCCGGAGTACAGGCCGTATATGAAGAAAATGATATAAAATTTATGGTAAACACCCTGAAGAATATCTATGAAGAGAGGGCATGGGATGTCAGGTATAAGTCATTTTATCATGTTTCGGAATTTTATTACATGTGGTTCATAGATAAAAAGGATCTTTGGGGAAAACAGGAAAACATCCGTAAATTCAGGAAAAACCTGGAGGAATGCGAAGTAGGACTGCTTAAAAACAAAAACGACTTAAACACTTCTTTAAACAGGTAACAGGCAATACGTATACACAAACATGAAGAAACTAAAGAATTCCAGGATATACCTCGTTCTTGGCACTATTGTGGTTTGCATTGCAATCGCTTTCATTATCAGGTATTTTTTCAGTTCAATCAAAATTCAGGCATTTGTATCATCAACTGAAATCTATAAGGGGGAGCTATTAGGTTATTCCGACAGCACTTTCCGTGCAAAAAAATGGTTCTGGGAATTTGGAAACGGGGATACATCAACGGAGAAATCAGGTGAATATAAATACAAAGAGACCGGGACATACATGTTACGCCTGACGGTTAATGGCGATATCCAAAAAGAGTTTATTATCAATGTACGCCCGGCCGTAAAGCTTGAGCGGGATTCCATTATACGGATTGATGCGCCGGCAACAGCAATGCAGGATGAGTTCATTGTTTTCCGGGGAATCGGACTATCCAAAGAATGGAGGTGGGCTTTCGGGGCGACGGGAATTATTGACTCACGCGACCAGGTGGCCATTTATTCTTATCCGGAGCCGGGGATATATGAAGTGGAAGTAACCACCGAAGAAACCAAATATCCGGTAAGGCATCAAATTGAAATCTTTCCGAAGTATATGGAAAATGACTCGACTGATGTTTTATCGCTTATCGGAAATGATATCCGCGAAAAACTGCAGGCCATTGTTGACGGAAAGCCTTTTAATCCGAACTACAACCATATCATGACCAAATACCTGTGTAATAATTCACAGCTATTGGTTGTTGTTAACAATGACCGGAAGAATGATTTTTATTCCTATTGCCAGGGACTTAAAATTTTAGGAAAGAAAAACACGGATATATTGCAGGTGGTCGTTGTCCCGGATGAAGAAAGGCCGGCCTGCTTACAGAAACTTTATGTAATGCAAGCCACAAGGGACGAATAAGGGATGTCACACTAAAAACGACCATGTATGTTAAATAAAAAGCAGCTGGCATTGTTTATGCTATTGACGGGAATCTTTACTTCATGTGCTCCGGTCAATATATTCACCCGGCTAAAAAAAACACCGGGGGAATATACGATGAACTATTGTGGTGAAGAAATAAAAGCGCCTTTCAGTCCGTACAACAAACAAACATGGGTCGTATTCTCTGACAGGGAAGGGAATTACACACTCCAAAATCCCGGCGGCAAGGTGAAGATGAAAGATATAGGTTATCTGGATGCTTTTTTTGTAACCCGGCGGAAAGGGGACTACTATAAATTAGTAAAATATGACCCGGCAATCGTAAATGACAATCTGTTTGTAAGCCGGATTAAAGACCGGAAACAGGCCAAATACTACGGCTGGATACATCGTTCCCGGTTGCTGCTCACCAGGCAATCGGAAACGGACATTGCAACCGGATTTAAAAATAAACAACTGATAATCATATCAGATACGACCGGTGTAACGGAACCGGAATTTTACTTTGTGAATGATTCCATTAAGATATTCAAAGATCCCGACCTGCGTATCGAAAATGGCGCCCTGCCTTTCTATGAAATCGTTTATACCCTTAAAACGTCACGCGACGGGCAAAAAAAGCTAATCGCACGCAAGCCGGTTATTTCGCCTGATAGCGTGCAGGACAATATTTTAGGCTGGGTACATGGCTCGCTGATCCGGAATATGGGGCAACGCCTGTACACAAAAACCACATCCGTCCCAGAAGATTCCTTACGGTTCTATACAAAAGACAACCAGGAGCTATTGCATCTTTCCAAACAGGATTTGGAAGGAAGCATCCATTTTTTGCGAAGAAACGGCAAAGCATTAAAATACAGTCCTGTGCTTTCGTACAGGCAAACAGACACTACCGTCAATATCAAAACCGGGATACCCGGACAAGTAGTGGATCAAAGCGACAACTATGTCCTCAATGTCAACGGGAACAAAATAACTTACGGAAAGTTCAAACAGCTGGAGAAAGACCTCAAAAAACTGAATGTCATGTTTATATTTGAGGGCAAAGACCAGGTGGTGGAAAACTGTCCGTCCATAATCAATGTAATCCAGAACCTGCAACCTGCATTTGAAAACAATGATGACAGGTTCAGCTATAAGTTCGGGGCGGTCATCGCCTCACAGGGAGAAACACCGGATTCCTCCCCGCTCATTAAATCCGTTGGAATGACAGGGAATTATACAGATGTCATTGATTACCTGATAGCGGAAACGGATTCTTCAAAAAACATGAAACCACTGCCCACACAATACACATGGCGGGGTGTCGGAACTGCCGTTGACATGATCGAACCCTATAAAGATGAAACGAATATCTTTGTTATTATCGGAGAAGAAGGATACAGCGAATGGGCAGATTCCGTTCTTATCCGGAGAATGTCCGATGCCAACTGCCGCGTGCTTGGCTTCCAGATGTTTAGTGTGAGTGAAAATGCCGGGAACAACTTTGTCCTGCAAATTGAAAACATGATAGCCCATTGTGCAGAAAGGGAATCCATAAAGAAAAGGGAGAAGATCGTATATGTAGACCAGGTGAAAAAAGTGAACAGGTACCGCGAAAGTTCTAAAAATGTATATGCCCTGGATTTTCCCGGCAGGAGTATGACACAGGGCTGGGTATTGTTCCCTGAAAAAACGGTTACCATGCCGTTGGATATCCTCACAAACGGTATCGACTCACTCATTTCGGAAGTTAAGTGGGACAATGACAATCTGGTAAACAGCCTCTATAAAGCATTCGGCGAAGTTGGCAATCACAGGTACCGGTACGATTCGGTATGGGTCGCATATAATCATTTGCAACCGGAACAGGTATTGGACAGGAAGCTCCCGAAAATGTTTACTTCGCAGCTGCCGGCATGGTTCCTGCCCGCCCAAAGCATGTCGGTTGCAGATTCTGTCGACCGGAAAATAGATTATTACCTGTTATTGTCGAAAGAGGAAATGGACGACCTGTTAATGTTTATGGCCACTTTATGCGAAAATGAAGTAGACTACAAATACAAAGGGCACAGGAGAAAAACAAGGAAATTATGTAACTGCCCCGATGATGAAATTACCGTAGAGTATAACGAAACAACATTCGATCCTGAGAATCCGGAATACCTGAGTACCCGGATGGCGCGGAAAAAGTTGCAGGACTTGTATTTTGATGAAATAAGGTACTGCAAATTGTGCAGGATAAGGAAAAAAGATATCCGCAGTTATACGTTAGCCAAAGCACAGCTCCGTATCACCGGATGCCCGACATATACCTCCATGACACAGGAATACATCGGGAATCTCCGTAAAAAACAATGTATCTCCGATATCGGGCTGGATGAACTGATTACGTATTTCAAACAGAAAAAGGAAGGACTGGATAAATACATGAACCATGCCGATAAGTTCGAATCAAACGGGCAAACTTATTTCTGGGTTCACCAGGGCCTGTTACCATAATATCAGAACTATGAGACAACTGCTGATTTACATAATTTTGTATGCAGGAACCGCCTGTTCCTGCACAGTAACCAATGCGCAGGAACAGGAAAGGCATGAGATCTCCGTTTATGCCGCTTCCGGCTTGTCAACCCTCCGCTATGACCTGGGCGGAGGAATACGTGACAATCGTTTTGGGGGAGGCCTGGGGCTAAGCTACGGTTTCTTTTTCAATGACTATTGGGGTATTACAGCCGGGGGAGAAATATCATGTTATCATGCAAAAGCCCGGATGCAACCTTTTTCCGGGGGCGACTATGTACAGGATAAAAATATCACCTATAATTACGATGTGGTCAATTATCATGAAAATCAAGAACTTGCTATGGTTAGCATCCCCATTATGCTTCAATATCAGGCACCGCTGTTACTGGAAGACCACTTCTGCTATGCGGCAATCGGCGCAAAAATCGGTTTCCCGTGGCGGTTGAAGTATAAAACTTCGGGGGCGACTTATACAACCACAGGTATTAATCATAATGACAATTCGATTATTGACTCTCCGGAAAGTGACGGCTTTGGCATATTTCCTGAAAAAAGGAATGAACACCACATCGACGACAAAACATCTTATATGCTATCTGCCGAATTGGGTATGAAATGGGCTTTGTCAAGTTTTTTCTTCCTTTATACCGGTATTTATTGTGATTACGGTCTGAATGATATTGTTAGAGCTAACTCCAACAAATCATTTGTTTCTTACAACCAACATTCGCCTTCAACAATCTACCACCACAGTATGCTGGAATCTTCTTACGGACAGGAAGGAGATAGGAGTGGTTTTACAAACAAAGTTACTCCTATTGCAGCAGGCCTTAAGATTAAATTCACCTTTATGCCTCCGGGAAAGTGTTATTAGTGTTATTGAACTTTATAATTCCGAAATTTGGGCCTGTTTTCTACCACCTTGTCCTTACTGACATATCCCCTGATCCCGGTTCTTGTCTGGACAAGGTGCCAATCGCCGGAAGGTAATACCCAATACAGAAAGGTTTCACCATCCAAAATGCGGCCTGATATTCCGGCATTGGCGCTGCGTTCTTTCCTGATATCCGTATAACCATCCGCATCATTAATACGGCCTTTCCGGCATCGGTTTACGGCCATATATTCCGGTAAGTTCAATATTTCTTCATCGGTTTTAGGTAACAGCTCCGATTGCTTCATATACCCGGTTATGATCTTATAAGTTCTGGTATGGACGGAATCCGACACCGTCTCCATTGGCCGGATTCTCCTGACATAAAAGAACACACTGTCGTTATGGTCGTATGCTACAAACGTTTCCGTATGATCCAACGAGTCTATAATATTACTGTCCTTATCATAAACACAGGCGCTCCGGCAATTTATTCCCGCCACAAAACAGGAATCTGTCATATCCGGCCATTTATCGTTTGGGGATATTGCACGTATATTATCCGCAAGTAAAAAGAAAAATATAATCCAAATGCATTTAAAATTACCCCGTATAAAAATACCCATATCAATCCCGTCTTTATGATACTGCTGTTTATGCCGTACTTCTCCATATAAGATTTACGCTTTATCCCTTATTTACATATCCGGCATTCCTTTACTTACTTGCCCTGTACAACCGGTATGGTAGCAATCGTATCCCCGTCTGCCATAATTCTTATTTTTGCGTCACGGGTTAAGCCGCTATCATTTGTTCCGGCAGTAACCCGGAGCGTATTGTCCTGCTTCATAAGCCTGATCCATGAAGGCTCATCCGTAGTTGCCTCCCAGTCCACTGCATTTGTTGATAAAATTATTATTTTATCACTGCCGGTTGCTTTCATTGATAACGACGCTGGCCTTGCCGATAAATATATGGCTGCATTTTGTGTAACCGGCAAAATGAAATCAGGTGCTTTACCTGCGGTAATTCTCACATTTGCACTCCGGGGAGTAACAAGCGTATTTTCTCCATTAACAATAACCTTGAGTGTATTATTCTGTTTAATGAGTTTAATCCATGATGAATCCGTGGTTGCGTTCCAGCTTGTTGCATTTGTTGATATGCCCACAAGCTTTTCCCCGGTTTCGTTTGCTTTAAACGATAACGCTGCCGGTTCGGTAGATAAAAACATGACAGCAGCCTGTGTAACAGTCAATGTTATTTCGGGCGCATTGCCGGCTGTTATTTTTATCCCGGCCGTATGAGGCATAAATGTCGTATTTTCCTCAAAAATGGACACCTTAAGGGTATTGTCCTGTTTGAGGAGCTTTATCCAGGGCGCATCCGTAGCCGCATCCCAACTTCCGGCATCAGTCACAACGGTAACTGTCCTGTCGCCGATTTCGTTTGCATCATAGGATAACGCGACCGGATTTATGGACAAGGCATCCGCATCTTTGGCATTTTGTGTGACAGTGATGTTTACAGGCTCAGCTTCACCGGCCATAATGGTAAGAGTTGCCGTACGGTCACTTGTTGTACTTGCATGGTTTAGTACCGATATAAAAAGTTTATTGCCGGATTTCGTATATTTTACCCAATCATCCGGTTTTTCGACAGACCAGAAACCGGCATTTGTAGCTACCTCTACTGTTTGTGTCTGCGTTTCGTCTGCTGTAAATAGTAATGTTACCGGTTTTACAGACAATATTTCCTCCGTTTTTTCATTTTCATCTTTACATGAAGTAAACAATATTGTACCCATAATGGCCATAAAAACCATAACATCAATACATACATTTTTCATACGGTCATTCAATTTGTTTCAATCCGTTCGTGTTATGTGCACATTTCTCTGGTATATAAAATTAAAGATGAAAAATGTTATGTGGGGTTTTCCCCACATAACTAAATGAAGTTTTTCGGGTGATTATCCCATTTCCGGCCAGTTCTGTTTAAACTCTGCATCACCGACAGTCAGTGTTTGTGCAGATATCGTAAAGCGGATGCTCATAGGTATTTCTCCCACGATTGCCAAACCTTCTTCCAGGTCCACGATGTAACCGTTCTCCCATTTCAGTTCTTTCATCTTGGCATCTTCATCATCCTTCTTAAATGTAATGGTACCCGTGTTCGGTTTAAACTGGGAAGCCATTTTTTCAATAAGGGTAATATCGTCGGTCGACTCAACCATCATTGTGATTTTTCCTCCATACAGGTTGGACGACGGACGGCCTTTGGAGTCTATTTCCCTCTCGATGCTGTATTCACATTGGATTACATCAAATTCTTTTCCTTCGAAACTTAAATTTGCACGAAATGACATATCTTTTTTGTTTTAAATGTTACATTTATTAATTCTATTCACATACCCCCGTTATGCCTTAGGCCACTTATGCTCCACTTCCACGCCTTCCATCTTGATTTTTTCTGCCGAAACCTCAAAATAAATTTTCATAGGATCCTTACCCACCACATCGAGCGTTTCCCGGTACTTCACCACATATCCGTTTTCCCAGGACAACTCTTTCATTTTAGCGTCTTCGTCGCCTTTATTAAAGGTGATGCTCCCGGAATTCGGTTTAAACTGGTTTACCATCTGGGCAATGATCGTAGTGTCTTCTGTAGACTCCACCACTATTTTGATCGTGCCGCCGTATACGTTTGACGACGGGCGACCTTTCAAATCTACATCCCTGTGGAATGAATAATGACAGTCCAGTACATCATATTCTTTCCCCTCAAATTTCAAGCTTGATCTAAAAGCCATAGTACAAAAAATTAAATGTTAATAATTTAAGATAATTGTTTACATGTATATCATACGTATACAGTTGAAATAAAAATGAAAATATCTATGCTTGCGCGTGTACAATATAATTAAATGACAACGCACATATATCTGCATGAATCGTTTGCCGGACTATTTTAAAATAATGGAACACCATAATGAAGATATGAGTTTTGTGAATACTTGTATTAAAAATATGATTATGTGTTAAATGCAAGTGCAAATGTATGATTTGTTAAATTGCCTCGAAAGATAGAAACTCTTCTGCTATATTCAAAATATTTTATTTGTTTTTTGAATGCTATTGTAATTTTTTATACAAATATTACGATTAAAAATTTTGAAATAAAAATATATGCCTCTATATTTGAAAACGATTTACAAAACTATAGATTCAGACAACAATACACTCATATATGGATTTTTTAAATCTGAATGAATCAGTAAAAATTGCAATAAAAATAGCCCGGTCAATTGCCAGGGAATACGGGAATGATGTTTATACCCCTGCTCATCTGTTAAAAGCATTAACACATAAGGAAACAGGACTGCAAAGTTTTATTCATTATTTGGGGAAAGATATTTCATATTTTGAAGAATGGGCCGAAGTGCGTATCAATGATTGTCCAAAAGTCAGCATTCCGGCTGAAATAAATGGTAACGAAAAGATTCCGCAGGTTTTTGAAGCCGCTGATGATGTGCGCCTGAAGCTGGGATTGCTTGAAATCAACCCTACCTGTGTATTGGCTGCGCTGGCAAAGCCCGGAGTCGGTTTTCCGGCAGACCAATTAAAATCTTTCCCCATACGGGAGAACGAAATTTTCGACCTGTATTTCGGTGGAGAAGAGGTCATGAGCAAGATTATCCCCGATATGCATGAGACTCCACAGGCACAGGGGCTGGCTGCTTTACATAGATATTGTATAGATATGTCATCCCTGGCACTCGATCAAAAGATTAACGACATTGTAGACCGGGAAAGAGAGATACGCATGATGATGGAAGTGCTGGGACGTCACAGCAAGCCCAATGTGATGATTATCGGAGATGCCGGTGTAGGAAAAACTGCGTTGGTAGACGGGCTGGTACGACGTATTACTGACAACAACGTTCCTTCTTATCTGAAAGATACAACCATATATGAACTGGATACCGGCAACTTAATTGCGGGTGCGACATACAAAGGCGAGATTGAAGACAGGCTGAAAAATATCATCAAAGAACTTCGTACACTCGACCGGGCTATCCTGTTTATCGACGAAATACATATATTATTAGATGCAAAACAGGGTAACTCCGGAGCAGCCAATATCCTGAAGCCGGAAATGTCGCGTGGAGACCTGACAATTATCGGAGCCACTACGATTGATGAATACCGTAAACTGATTGAACCGGACCACGCTTTCAACCGCAGGTTTGAAGTCGTACAGATGGATGAACCTACGATTAGTTCGGCTATTAAAATGCTCCACTCCGTGACTGAAAAATACAAGACATTTCATAACCTTAGGATTGCCGACGAAGCTATCATAGAGTGTGTGCGCCTGGCTAAACGCTATACAAAAGACCGCAAGCTTCCAGATTCGGCTATCGACCTGCTCGACCGCACCATGTCGGCCACTAAGATGATTAACGAAACGGCAGAGAAAGATATACTGGATTTCACTAAACAACTGAAAGAAATTGAAGAATGTTACGACAAATCACATGACGAACTTCTGAAAGACTTGCAGTTCATCCATTTCTCCATGCAGAATAAGCTTAGTCCGATTTTGCTTGGTGTGATTACAAGTGAGACCGATGCTTCGGAAATAGACAACTACGAAGAAATGCTGAAATATCTGCATGAAACACTGGATACGCTCCGGGAATTCACCAAACATAAAATAGAAGAAGTAGGCAGACACGAAGTAGCGGCTGTTATCTCCAACAAGACCGGTATACCTATCGGCAAAATACAATCGCAGGAAAAAGAGCGGTTGATGAATATGGAGGAACTGCTGCGGAGAAGAGTTGTCGGGCAGGATCCGGCTTTGAAAGTGCTGGTCGACGCCATCCTCGAATCACGAAGCGGTCTGAATAAACAGGGCCAACCGGTTGGCTCATTCTTTTTCCTGGGGCCGACAGGGACGGGTAAAACCGAACTGGCGAAAGCAATGGCCGAAGTGTTGTTTAACGATGAAAAAGCCATGATACGCTTCGACATGTCGGAGTTTAAGGAAGAGCATTCGGCCGCATTGCTATACGGCGCCCCTCCGGGATATGTAGGCTATGAAGAAGGCGGGCTTCTGGTTAACAAGATACGCCGGCAACCGTATGCTGTTGTTTTGTTCGACGAGATTGAAAAGGCGCATCAATCGGTATATGATATCTTCCTCCAGATCATGGACGAAGGGAAACTGCATGACCGCCTGGGTAAAGAGGGAGATTTTTCCAATGCCCTGGTGATATTTACGTCTAATGTTGGCAGTGAATGGCTGGCCGAACAAATCAACAAGGGGAATATGCCGGGCACTAACCAGCTAATGGAAGTGATGGGACAATATTTCCGCCCGGAATTCCTGGCGCGTTTATCGGAAATAGTCCCGTTCTCCCCGATCACAGAAAACATGCTGCTGCAAATCTTCAACATCCAGCTGCAAAGCCTGAATGCTGCACTGGAAAAACAGGGCATTACAATTGATATACACGAAGATACACGCCGTATGTTGGCCAGTAAAGGATTTACTCCGAAGTACGGAGCACGCCAGGTTGCCGGAATGATCCGTAACCATTTGCGCCGCCCCATATCACGCTATATTATCGGCGGCAAAGTGTCCAAGGGAGGCAGTATAAAAATAGGAATGGACGATGCGCAGGAATTAACCTGGGAGATAAAATAAACAGTTAAAAATATGGTCGAATACAAGGCTTACCTGAAACTCAAAATCCCGCAGGAAGATAACATCATGGGGCTTTCATGGGAGCGGTACCGGGTGATTGACTGCAATTATGAGTTTTATAAAAAAACAAACAGGGCCGGGGAGGTGGTTTCGGGTGTAAAAGGAGGTGAAATAAACCTTACCCTGTCCGATCTGCCGACCGATGAACTGATGGCATGGGTATTCGATCATTTCAAAAAATACAATGGCGAGGTTACGATCATGGATACGGATGAAACGACACTCGAACAGGTCTATTTCGAGAACGCACGCTGTATTGATTTCAGGATGCGTTATGGGGGATTGGAAAGACCCCATATCAAAACATACCTGAAACTTTCAGTCGGGAATATGAAAATAGGCGATGTTCTTTTTGACAATGTAAACAAATGAATTTTTTACAGAGGATAGCAACAGGAAGACTTTTTGCCCGGAAAAGTGAACCGGATAAACCGGGTCGGATTCCGGATTTGGTAGCTAAATTCATTTTTATGGACAAAACATATATCCTGGAAGATTTTGAGATCAGTTTTACACAGGAGGTAAACGAAAAAGGCAGGCCCGGAGGACTTCCCTGTGGGGGAATCATGACGCTTACCCTGAGTGAAACGCCTGACGCATCCATAAACGAATGGATGGTGCGCGAAACGTTACTGCGTGACGGTGAAGTCTGTATTTTTCCCCACAAGCGTAAGGTTGATGGAAGCGCTGTCTTGAATATACTGTTCAGGGATGCATATTGTATAAGGTATAAAAAGCAAATAGATGTACTCGGCGGCGGACTCCGTACGACACTTTTTATATCGCCAAGATATGTGAAAATGGGCAGGGAAGAGTTTGAAAACAATTGGAAAGTAGAAGAAGACCTGCCGTATTATATCAGGAGTAATTAATTATTGAGACTATACCATATACAGGAAACAATCAACTTTAAAAATTTAAAATTATGGGAATGTTTGAGTACGGAATTGGAGGAAATGAAGTAAAAATAGATGCCTCCGAGGCGATTGCCGATATACCTTTTAACCGGACTTTATTGGTAGATAAACTGACAGCTGATGACCCGTTACACCCCGAAAAGGTGGAGAAACTGGAAACCCCGGAACAGGTTTTTGGACATTTCAAACCGAATATTAATGTTGCGTTTGAAGATGAAGAAGGACAGGAAAAAATTGAAAATTTCCAGTTCCATAACGTGGCAGACTTTCTGGTAAAGAACATGATGCAAAAAAGCCCGTTCCTGAAAGACCTGGACAGAAAAAAAGACTTTTACAACAAGGTAATGAAGCAGTTGCGTTCAAACAAAATTTTACAGAAGGCGCTGCAAAACGGGGAGACACGGGCTGCGTTCGTCGAAGCGCTTCAGTCATGCCTTGCGGAACTGGAGGCCAACGAAGAAAAAGCAGTTTTAGATTAACACATAAAAATTTTACAATATGGCAAATGAAGTTCAAACGAAAGCCACTGTGGAACAGCAAACACAGGAGGCGGTATTAGCGCAAAGAACACAAACGGCATCTTTGACAGTTGCAACAGACAAGCTGGCAAAATTCGGGGGATTCTCTTTCCTTGAATCGGCTATTTCAGATATCCAGAACCTGAATCCGGCACGCAAAGCCCGTAAACAGATTTTCCTTTCGGATGAAACAAAGAAGGAAGAGCGCAAGGAACTTAAACAGACGTTGACACTTTGGCTGGATCTGCTTGCAAACACCAAAGATATTTCGGAAATGATAGATAAATCCAAAGAAAAAGAAACGTTCACTTCCGAATTATTGAAGAAAAACCAGTTGGAAGCAGTCGAAACGGTTAAGGAACTGGAACGTTCATACCGTCAGATCCAACTGTTCTATAAGAATACCGAATCGGACAAGCTAAGGAACATTACGATCGTGAATGCTTCACCGGAACAGGTAAGGGATCTTGATAATTCGCGTTTTATCGACTTCATCGCACAGGAATTCAAACAGCATTACGACCGGTTGGATTTACGCGAAAATTATTCACTGCTGGTATTGCCGGGGCATCTTGGCAAAAACAGTATTGTGGAGAAATGGTGCAAGATCGCCTATGAGAATAAAGTGATGCTGTTCACCGACTTCCTTGACCTGGAAAAGCCGGATGATGTGGTTGATATGTTCTTTACGGCAAATCATACGGGAGGCGATGCCTTTCGCGCCAATACATGCATGGCATGTAACTGGCTGGTCGGGAGAAGCAAATATAAGGAGCTTGATGAAGCGGAAGACCTGCATGTCTCTCCTGCGGCTGCTTTGGCCGGAAAGGTGTACTATACGCTGATGTCGCAGGTTACCGCCGGTAAGAAATTCGGGGGGATCAATGAAGTGGACGGCGTTACTTTCCAGTTGAAGAAAAGCGACATCTCGCAGTTGGAAAAAATGGGGCTGATCCCGATGGTAAACGAATATGGAAAAGTGATGGCATTCTCTGCCAAAACGTTGTTCAATGGCGATAATCTTGGGTTACAAACTTACTCGGTAGTACGTGTATTCGACTATATTGCAAAAGTGCTGATCGATTTCCTGAACCGGCGGGCATTTGAAAACTGGAATACGAAAACAGAGAAAGATTTGCGCATACAGATCATTAAATTCCTTGACAGTATACAGGGCGCTGACCGCCTGATTGAAAAGTTTAAAATTACCCGTTTTGAACGCAACCCCAAACAGAAAGACCAGATCTTCCTTGACCTGCATATCACGCCGTTCTTCCCGGCAAAAAGTTTTATCATCAAGCTGGATGGAACCAAAGGCGACGACGATGTGGATTGGGAAACCCTCTACGAGCAACAGGCCGGATAATTCCGGTTTGTCATTTTTTTTATAAATATTTCCAACGGGAAGGTGTCGGGATGACACCTTCCTTCTTTAACCTGGTAAGTGTTATTCTAAAAAAATCTTTATTTATCAATTAAAAAAATAACCCGATTATGTTTGGACATCGTAGTTTCCTGATGCTTGGCGGCGATGGAGCCGCCGACATACTGAGCCTGATTAAAGGCGGGTATGAAGTCGCTGATTGTGAGTATTCATTTAATCAGGGAGTGAATGAAAAAGGTAAAGCTACCACGAAAGTGCATGGCGGAACAATGACGGTCACCCTTTCGCAATTACCGCCCCTGCCTGTTATTGAGTGGGGAATGAAATCGCGTAATTACCAGGATGGTGTGATTGTCGTAGTAGATGCGGAAAATATTCCGTTGGAAAAGATTTTTTTTAAACAGGCAGCCTGTGTAGATATGGAAGTTGATTATACGCAAACCGGTAACAGTTATGCCAGTACGAAACTGATCCTGCAAGCAGCCAGGCTGATTGTGGGTGACGGTATTGATTTTGAGAATGAATGGACTGATCATTAATATTAAAAAATAGATATGTTAAATTTACCATTATCCCATATTGAGGCGAAATTTATACTGGACGGGAAAACATACAATGTAGAAAAATTTAAAATCAAATTCTCGCAACCGGTTGATTTTAAGGGTCAGCCCCAACATGAGACTCGCGGAGGCAAACTTACGGTTGTTATTACACAAATGGCAGACAATAATTTGTTACTTTGGAGTAAAACACCTACTTTATTGAAGAATGGTTCCCTGTTGTTCCAGACCGACCTGGGAATTACGGTTCTGAGGGTTGAATTTGAAAACGCTTATTGTATTACCTTGTCACGAAAGATCAACGCATTAACAGGCACTCTGACCACGCTGGTGATTTCGTCCGAAATTGTAAAAATGAACGATGTTGAACATGATAATTTCTGGCCGGGATGAGTAGTAAGCAAATTCCCCGTGAAGTCTACGAGTTACTTCAGGCACTTGGCATTACCGATTATTGTGCCGGTCAATATGTGGATGGGTATGGGTATATTCTGCCTGAATTAACGGTAACTCCCTTTGAATCCCGTCAAAATGAAATTTTCTATGATGTGGAATATGGCAACTATGTAGTTCCTGAAGTTTCCCGTCCGGAAGCCATTCCGGCAAATGGCTTTGGAATTATTGTACTGTTGAATTCGTCTGGTGCAAATCATCTTGGGCATCAAGCTGTGTTAATCGGGAATGAGCGATATGGATGGACTTATATTTCTAAAGATCAGTATGAAGGACATAATCCTTTTTCTGGTAAATCGAAATATATTATCAAAGAATTCCGTTCATTTGCTAAATTTAAGGCCAGTGCGCATAATCATTCCCTGAAAGATGAGTATGATAGTCATTCCACTATTAATAATACAGAAGTTGACAGCCTGAATTACAAGGTAAAACGGGATAGTCAGGGGCGACCTATCGAGCGGTATGATCAGGCATACTTTGTTCCTACCGACCCGATTGGCAATATAGCAGCTTTAGTGGCGGCTATCCAATCTGCTCAGAAAAAATATGTACTTATATTTGGAGGAGATTGCAGTGATGTTCCAACAAAAGCTTTAAGAGCTGCCGGTAAAAAAGATGGTGAACCTGCTTTTGGGGATGGATATGATGTAGAAGATGCAATAGATTTTGGAGCAGATGATATTGATCAAGCCCCTAAATCGAAACAAAAAAAGATAAGAAAACGAAATCCGGATGGTAAAGAGATTAAATAATTATTATGGTAAAGAATCCATAAAAAAAGGACTTTTGGTGGAAATCGCTCTGGTTTCTACTTGGTTTTTTATTGAATACTTCAATCCTGAAATAATTCTTGTTTCTTCTCTTTTTTTTATAGTACTTATCAGTTTAGGTATATATTTTAAAATACCAGGTAAATATTTGATACCCTTTATTTATTTGTTATTTATAGGGCATAGTATAATGGTTAAATTAATCATTGGTAATAAATTAACGAAGTGGGATGGCGTTTTTTGGATGTTTAATTTAGTAGCGTTTACTTTTTTTTCTTTTTTTCTTTTTAGTATTTGGATCATTCATAAGAAAAATAATATCAAAAGAGAGATAATAATTAAAAACTTATTATTTCTAATATTAGAAATAATTATTTGTGTTATTATTCATTGCATCATAATTTTCCCTTTTTATGCAGACAAAACAAACATTTGACTTTAATTCTGATGCTTTAATGTCTATTTTATTTGTCTTTATAGCATTGTTTATATCAATAATATGGGGAATATTAGGGTATTATATTTTATCTTTCTTTTATTTTATAACTTCATTCTTTTTTTACTTGGCAATCTTTTTATCAGGTATGCTTTTCAGGGTACGAAATTTAGTATTTATACCATCTATGTATATCTTGATTTATGTTAGCGATTGGATTAGTCGAAATATAATAGACGTGCCTGAATTACAAACGCCTCTGTTTGTATTTTTAGCTCTTTACCATATCGAACTAATCATTTTATCCATAATCAAAATCAATCTGGATGCCATAGACTATGGATGGGACACGAAAAAGAAATTGGTTAACAAAAGGGTTGCGCTGATTTTTCCGGTTCTTTTCTTATATATTTATTATTTTATTATCAAACAGGTGTTTGCGTTTGATTGAACGAAATCCGGATGCAAGAGAGGTTGAGTAATCAATCCCACAAGTCGGGAATCATGAAAATAATAGTTGTCGGAACCATCTTCACAACAGTGTGGCTTATATTGGTATATTTTAACATTAAGCTTCGATTTAGTAACTATTCAGCGACATCTTAGATGATATCCCATTCTTAGGAAGTAATCTTTTCTTTAGTATCGATCCAGCATTGTTATTCTCCATCTTATCCTGTTTTGCTTGTTTCTTTTATGTATCTTTACGCCAGTGAAACCGCAAGTTAATGACATATCGGAAGTTCTACACAGTTTATCAGAGCAAATAGTGTCAATGCAGCAAACCATCGATACTCAACACAGCACTATCTGTCAACTAAACCGTAATATGGGCCGGCTACTGAAAGAAAATCGAGAGTTGCACAAGCGTTTGTCTACCTACGAAGATACGCCAAAGGATTCGAACAACAGCAGTACACCTCCCACCAAAGACCCGCTCCCCACGGAAATAGCGCGTCGTACGAAGTCATTGCGTCAGAAATCAGACAAGCCCATAGGCGGGCAGAAAGGACATCCCGGGACTACACGGAAATTAGTAGAGTACCCCGATGAGACAGAAAGGTTTATGGCAGAGGTTTGTTCCCGGTGTGGGCAGTCTCTCGAGGAAGTGGAAGGAGTACTCGAGCATGTGACTCAAGAGATAGACCTGCCATCGATACACCCCATTCTGCGCGAACGGCGTTTCTATAAGAAAGTCTGCACATGCGGTTGTTCCAACAGCTACGCTCCACGAGGCAAAGGCGGGAATGCTGTCACATTCGGAGAAAACATCCGTGCTATAGCTACCTACCTGAGCGTTGTTCAATGTGTTCCTTACCAAAGGCTTCAATCCTTATTCTCCAACCTGTTCAACATCGAAATAAGTCAGGGGACGCTCGCCAACATCATCCGAGAGATGTTGGATAAGTCCAAACCGGCGATCGGACAGATCGAGAACCAACTCAAGGAATCCAAAGTGGCAGGATTTGACGAATCCGGTTGTTACTGCAAGGGTAAACTCAACTGGTCGTGGATAGCGCAGACCACTTATCTAACCCTGGTGTTTCGTCAAACCGGTAGAGGGGCTAAAGTCTTGGAAGAACGCTTTGGTGACTCGTTGAAAAACATGATAGCCGTTACTGACCGCCACGCTGCTTATTTTACCATAGACTTTTTGAACAATCAGGTGTGTTTGGCTCATCTGCTACGCAATCTTGAATACCTGAACGGCATAGACAAGGAACAAACATGGGCAAAGCAAGTACAGCAACTCTTGCGTGAAGCCATACATACACGAAAACAAAATCCCAGGCAACAAATTAACCCGGAAAGTTGGATAAAACAACTGGATATACTCACCAAACAAAATATCGATCATCTGAGTAAAGAGTTTAATCAACTCAGGAAAGGGATCGTCAAATGCAGAGATTTTCTCTTTAACTTCCTTGACGACCCGGATATACCTGCCGACAACAATGCTTCGGAACGAGGTATAAGAAAACTCAAAATCAAACAGAAAATATCCGGCGCCTTCCGTTCGGAGAACGGTGCTGATGCCTTCCATGCCATACATTCAATCACAGATACTGCTTGGAAAAATGGACAATCTCAAATACAGGCTATTCTGAATCTCTACTGAAGACTGGAACTGATACGACGTGAACGATAGGATTCGCTGAATAGTTACTCGATTTTTATCACTTTCTTCTCTTCCTGTTATTAATCGGATATGGATTATATATTCTCTTACCTCAAAATTTTTTGTTTTATTTATGGTATATAATACGATTGTTTTTTCAGGTATTTTTTCTGGAAGAGGTTCAATTTTGCCCTTGTAGTCATCTAATCTTTACGATTTCAACCCGCCGGTTTTTCGCCCTGTTTTCTGCTGAACTGTTCATGACAACCGGTCTCATGGATCCATATCCTGCAATACGCAGCCTCTTTGCAGCAATACCCATATCCAGTAACTCATTTCGTATAGTCCCGGCTCTTTCCAACGACAATTTATTATTGGAATCGGAAGAACCGACATCATCGGTATGCCCTTCGATAGAAAGATATAATGTTTCATCATTATTCAACAATTTGGCTATCTCTTCTACTATTTCATGTTCTTCGGGCCGGAGTGCGGCTTTACCTGTCTCGAAACGGATATGCAAAACTGCTTTCCCGTCTTTATTCAACGCTTCCCGTAAGCCGGTTTCATTAATGTCCGTCCGTATTAATTCGATACGCCGGTTCTTTGATTTGTTTTCGTCGTAATCACTTAAAACAAGTGACCTTTCAGAACCAAAACCGGTTCCGTCCAAACGGTATTTCTTTATGCCCAGGCTTTCCAAACGTTTTATAACCGTATTAACCCTGTCTGTCGAAAGGCGTTTATCCCTTTCCGGGGTACCCAGACTATCCGTATGTGCTTCCATAAAGAAGCGCAAGCCGGTATCCATCTGCATAAGCCTTGCAATCTCTTTCACCTGGGCATCCCCATCGGGTGCCAGTATTGACTGGTCTTTATTAAAATTTACATATAATACGACTTTTCCATTCCGCTCTAATGCTATCCGCATGATGCCGGCCGGCATGAAAAAGACCTGTTCGTCGACAGACCCTTCAAAGAGGACAGAATAGACCACCTGCCGGACACTGTCGTAGTCATATTCCAGACGGAACCAGGCATTACCGGCCGGTGTCCGGATGATGAACTGCCGGTAACTGCCGGCAACCGGCTGGTTGCCCAAATCATCATCTATCATATCCAGCATCTTCAAAGGCTTATCACCGGCGTAAACCTCTACTCCTCCCAGTTGCCTGATCGCATTCCCATAGTAAGCTACAACAAGCGAATCACTGAATGTGTCTTTCCTGTATTTCAAATCGCCGCTTTTTAGAACAGGCACCCTGAAATATTTTCCGCCGGCTGTTACGATTGATGAATCCCGGTAGAAATGGAAATTCTCGGCAAAATTCCGGTTTTTAGCATACCGGTCATATATATACCCTTCCGGAGGAGTAATGTATGGGAATTTGCCGATATCAGCCATGCTGATTGCTATACTATCCGGCTTTGCGATATTACTGTCACCTGTCCATTGCGTGGCTTGCCCGCTATCCACGTGTTGTTTGGATGTACAGGAAAAACTTAACATATCCACAACAGTTACCAGCACCAAAAGCCGTATTGCCGGAGATGTAATTTTGATACAAATCATCTATTTATGAATATATTTGGAACTGCACACCGGTCAGTCTATAATCGTCCATCCCGACTGCCGTGTGACGACCTCTACCTTCGGTGTCTTTTGAGCGACAACTACATTTTCCTTATGCTGCCCAATATATTCAAGGGTACTCAATTTGATCCACAATCTTGAAAATTCCGAAAGGAAATGTCCGGTCTTATCCATCATCCCGCGTATATCATAATGTTTATAGGTGGCCTCAAGCATATCCGTGAGTATCGCCATAAGATTACCGGGCGTTATGTCGCTCCATTCATAGAAATACTGCAACATCTCTTCTTTTTGCTTCTTATTGATAAAATTTATACTGACAAATGCCGTATGCGCCAAAGAAGAAAATGTATTGATTATTTCAACCGGGACATAGTTGCGGCCCGTATTCCTGAAATTAAAATAAACGGCAGCAGTATAAGTCAGCAAATGTTCACATACCAGCTTTATGTTATTGGCAATAGTAGATGATTTGCTTTCCTGTTCGTGGATCTTTTGTATAATCTTATGGGAAGATATCTCTATGTCATTAAAATACTTGCCAAACTGTTCGTAGTATCCTTTCAGGTCAGGATGACTGCCCATGGATGTACAGGGTGGAATATAGGAACTGTCTACCTCATACCGGTCGGCAGTCTTTGTCACACGGCCAATAAGCAGGTGGTGCATGCCAAACTCTTCGGAATTGATCTCCCCGGCCGGTTTGATATATAAATGATATGACTTCCCCGCATCCGGATGCCGGGGAGGGGTCTCCTCCGGGTCAGGCGCACCCAGGGGAATCCGGTCAAACGGACGGACGACCAGTATGACATCCCAGTATAAATTACCGTCTTCGCCTTCCGTTGCAGCAACCTCCTGTTCAAACGGATAATCCAGACGCAGGTAATCCGATGAATCTACAGGGTTGAATGTAATACGACATCCTCCGGGCGTTATCGCATTACACCGCCGCAGTTCTATTTCAACATGGTTTGAGATTCGTTCGGTAATTTCAAAATCGCTGGACAGCTTTTCTCCCCGGTATGGCGGCAACAGGCCAAAATTGTGTTCTGTCAGACGCATGTTTGTTGCATCACGGACTACATCTATGAAATAATCTTCCGTTTGTTTCAGGTGTTCGCTGGAGATTTTCATTCCGTCCACCCAATTGACCATCTTTTGCTTTAACTGGTATAACATAATTTGTCTTATTCCAAAATAGGTTGACAGATATTGATTCATAATAATTTATCTGTCAGTAAGAAAAGTATTAAACCCAAGATAGGTTTACACCGGTTTTGGCAAAGGTATCTTTTTCTGC
>JAITVS010000123.1 GCA_031285685.1 Tannerella sp. | reverse complement strand
AATTTATATTGAATGTACTGGGAACAATTGACAGTCTTGGATCATTGACAAGTACTTTTGTAATGGCGGAAGTGAAACATAGTTACGGAATCTCTGTCTGAATACAAAAATAAAAGATCTTCTATGAAGAAATCATATATACTATTACACATTGCCGTAATACTTGCCGGTTTTACCGGTATTTTCGGGAAGCTCATTTCACTCAATGAAGGGCTATTAGTATGGTACAGGGTTATGTTTGCTTCCATCATTTTGTTTTTTATTCTAAAATTATTCAAAATAAATGAGCGGATTAGTTTTAAGGATAAATTTGATATAGCTAAAATCGGACTGCTTATTACTATTCATTGGGTCTTTTTCTATGCGAGCATCAAGTATTCAAACATTTCTATCGGCGTTGTTTGTTACTGTCTGACCAGTTTTTTCACTGCAATATTCAAACCCATCATTGATAAAACAAAAATCCGGTTATCCGAGCTGATGTTAAGCGCATTAACACTACTGGGTGTCAGTCTGATATTCCATTTTGATGTTTCTTACCGGGTAGGCATTCTATTAGGAATTATCTCGGCAGCTCTTGCCGCTCTCTACACTATCCTCAATGAGCGGTTAGTAAGAAAACACAACAGTCTGTCTATAAATTATTACCAGATGCTGGGAGGAACGATCGGGTTAGGAATTTTGCTCCCTGTCTATCTTCACTTCTTTCCGGTTGAACGGTTATTTCCCGAGTGGAAAGATTTTTTTTATCTGATTTTATTGTCGTTATTCTGTACCGTGGGATTATACATCGCATTTGCCGAGGCATTGAAAAAAATACCCGCTTTTACCGTAAGCTTAACCTTCAACCTTGAGCCTATTTATGCGATCATATTGGCATTCTTGTTTTTTGACGAAAGGAAAGAAGTGAACTTCGCTTTTTACATCGGGCTTATTTTCATCATCATTTCGGTTGTTCTCCAAACGATCATAACAACAAGAGCCAAAAGTTAATCAAACGTGTTTTTTTTCGAATAAAAAACAAAAATGAAAACTACTGACATACTGTTGTCACTTTCTCCATTTATCTTTGTTGCAGAATTAAATGTCTAACATTAAAAAATAAACAAAATGGATTTAAGAAATTGTACCCCTGTTTTATTTGTGAAGAATGCCCAGACTGCAAGGCAATTTTATGAAAGTTTGCTGGAAATGAAGGTAAAAGCAGATTTTGGCGGACTAAATATTGTTTTTGAAGAAGGCTTTGCTGTCTGGCAAATAATGAACGAAAACATTATTCCTCAAACACTTGGTTCCGACAACATCACCAATCGCGACCTGACAAGCCGTTTTGAGATGTGCTTTGAGACGGAAGATCTGGATAACGTCTACAAAACACTGAAAGATAACAATATAAAATTTCTGCACGAAGTAAATGTTGAGTTATGGGGACAGCGCACCATTCGTTTTTATGATCCCGACGGACATTTGGTGGAAGTTGGTGAAGCCATGCATGTTTTCATCCGTCGCATCTATAAAGAAGAGAATTACGACATCGAAGCTACTGCCAAACGGGCTTATACCCCGGTTGATATTCTGAAACAAATTTTGCAAGTTCAATAGCTATGAGAAAACTCTTTTTATCTTCTTCTTTCAAAGATGTGGCAAACCGGTTCAGGGACTTTGCACAAGAGGACGTGAATGGAAAAACCGTCACATTTATTCCAACGGCCAGTATCCCTGAAAAAATAAAATTTTACGTTGGCTCAGCCAGAAAAGCATTTCAGAAAATAGGCATCATTGTCGATGATCTGGATGTATCACAATCATCAAGTACTGAAATAGCCGAGAAGTTAGAACAAAATGATTATATTTATGTTTCAGGCGGAAATACATTCTTTTTACTTCAGGAACTGAGAAAAAAGGGAGCAGAAAAAATGATCATTGATCAAATTGAATCGGGAAAATTATATATCGGAGAATCGGCCGGTTCGATGATTGTATCACCTGATATAGAATATGTGAAAGACATGGATGATTGCAAAGCGGCAACTGGTCTGGATACATTCTCGGCTCTGGGAGTCATTGATTTCTATCCGTTGCCTCACTATCAAAACTTTCCGTTCACCAAAGCTATTGATAAAATAATTTCAAAATACGCATCCGAACTGAAGTTATATCCGATAAGCAATAATCAGATGATATGGGTGAAAGGGCCGGACGTAAAAATTGAAACATCGTCCTAATTACTTTTTTCGCCTTTTGATAAAATATTTTTGTTTCTCAATTGTCAGCATAAGTAGAAAGCGCTTTTCGGAATAATTAATTGTAAACATAAAAATTTTAAAAGAATGATGACAAAAGGTTTTGGAATGGGTTTCTTCGGAAGAGGCCATTTCGATAAAGAGGCAAGAGCTAAGTTTCGTGAAGAATGGTCAAATATGACCGATAGTGAAAAACTGGATTTTATGGATAAGCGTATGAACGCTATGAGTGATGATCCCGAACATTTTTCCATTGAGGCCATTGATGTTTTTTGCATGGAATGGATGAGAAAAACACCAGAAGAAAAGGAGCAATTCATCCATGAACGAAAAAAAGCATTTAAAGAAAGGATGGCTTGCATGGGTGGTTTCTTTGGACACAACCGATTTGGGTTCGGGTTCGATCCGCAAAAGGAAAAAGATGGTTCTTACAAGGAACAGTTTCAATAATAATAATACATGTAAATAAAAGATTATTAAAATAAACTTCTAATAAAAAAGCAGATATAAGCAGAGTGTAGCGAATTGGCTGAGACAGCGTTCGTTATACTCTGTTTTGTTTTGTATTGCAACAGGCGGAAAAGCAGATTTAACAAAGTACAGCAAGAGATGCGAAATGGGTAAACGGTCAGCGTATCAAGGTTTCGGGTGGAATGAATTTGTAAAATATGACTTTATCTTCTCCTTGCTGGTAAAAATCAGGGATTACACCTGCAAGGAAATAATCCTGCTTTTTATAGAACTGGCGTGTTAGTTCAAATTCAGGCAATCCCGAAGTTTCAACGATTAGCATTCTATTCTTATTTCTTTGAAGAAGTTCTTCAAGATAAATCATAATATCAGAGCCATATCCTTTCCCTTGAAAACTCTTATCTATAGCTATTAAATAGAGATTATATGTTCCTTCTGCCATTCGTTCCGGGGCACAATATGCAATAGCAATGGGTTTTCCGTCAACCTCTTTAGTCAACCAAATATCTTGTGATTCAGGATTATTGAAAAAATCGGCTGTCATATCATCTAATCGTTCTGACGGAAATAATTCGTTTGAGTCAATAACAACTTTCAATGCCTCAAAATCGGTTTTCTTAATCTCTCGTATCATTTACAGTTTATTTATTGTCTGCAAAGATAATAAAACTAGCCAAACTGCATCAGCACGACGCCTGGGTGTTATATTACATTTCTCATCCAACCAGCTCAAAATCATACTTCTCAAACTCATTTCCATTGATTATTACAGCAACCTGATGAAGCCCTAAATGAAACGTTCTTGTTGTTACCACTTTAAATGAGTGTTTCCGGGTGATTTTTGTTGTAGAATTTGCAGTGTATTCTTTTTCGCTGATCTTGTGAACTTTCTTAGCCAATGTTCCATTTGCCTTTTGGTAATAAATGTCGTATTCAAGGCGTATTTTAGTTTTAGCGTCGCTATTATTCAATAACTTAAAGCTAAACTCCAATGAATTACCTACTTTCACTTCAGGCGTTGAGATTTGAAAGTCCTCAATACTGATATACTTCGCACTTCCCAAACCGAATAACCCCATCACTTCCGGATTACCTTGTTTCAGGAGTGTCCGGCAACCGTGCTTAATAATCCAATCCACCTCTTTGGACTCACCGTGCCATTTTTTTACCAGATCAATCACTATTTCGGGATTATCTTTGGCAATATCATTTAAATTATTGGCAACGCTCAGGCGCACAAATCTGGCCGGGTCGTTTTTAAGGTTTTCCAAAATAGGAATAATTGGCGTGGGGTCTTTCTTCAAACCGGGCAGAGCCATCGCCCAGGGCAGGCGCGGACGACAACCTTCAGACGCAAGGCGCCTCACTCCCCAGTGTTCATGTTTTGACCAAAGCAACATCTGCGCCATCATTTTGTCCGGATATTTGATAATAAACGGATGGGTGACAAATTCACAGCTTGTAAACCGGGTGATTTTCTCTATCGCTTTAATTGACGTTTCGTAATCGTCCAGCCCGAACTGTTCTACATAATTATCCAGAATCGCTCCATACTCCAGTGTCAGGCCAAACTTCATATCGTCAATGATTGAAAAATTGGGCTGTGTCTTTTCCACATAATCCAACAGTTCGAGTATTTTAGCAATAGCCTCTTTGTAATCTGCCGGCAGAAACCTCTTCAGGACTGTGGTAATATGCGCTACACGTTGTTTCAATTCCCGGTTTTCCCATTCATCATCCATTATTTGGGATACAAATTCGCGGTCATCCAAATCGTTGATCACACGTTTCAGGTCTTTCGTAAATCTATCGAAAAACTGTTGATTATACATATTTTTGAAAGGTTCTGCCATGATTTATGTATTTGTCATTTTTTTATTAAATCTACTCCGCAAAAATAGGTTATTGTTTGACAACTGTATGTCAGTATGGTGGAATATTTGTTTTTCATTATCTTTGGTTTGATACGAAATTGCTGTATCTTTACAACATAATATTAAGGCAGACAAGAACATGAAGAAAATAATGATAATCGATGGAGGCTCAACTCCGCGCTTTTATGGAACGCTTGTTTTTTCCGTGGCTTTCTTACAACGATTACACTACCCATGCCCCGAAACGGATACCGACAGCTTTTATCTATACCATGAATGCTCCAAAAGAATATTTGTCCCGGATGGAATCCGTATTCGAACGTATAGAGAATACAACTACCATTTTCCTGCAAAAGCCTGAACGTATCGCGGCTCCCAATACTACCCAGGTGAAAGATTACGACCGCTACGATATGGCCGGGTTTTCGAAAGAAGGCAAACAGAAATGGCGCGAAACACATTGGGAGAAAGATCTTCAATGTGCCTTTGATGCAGGCAGGCTGATGGCCGGTAAAATCCTGACGGTATGAAATAATCATTTCTAACAGGATTTATAAACCGACATTAGCAGTTTCCGGCGAGTATATTCTTCTCCAACTACTCCGGCATCAGATTCGCCACCACCACATTGTTCAAATCGGAAAAAGGAGAGTGCGTATTGCCACATAACTCAACTTCGGGTAATTACCGCACCTGTATCAATATTTTCCCGCTTGTTTTCCCGGTGGCGCTTAACTCGTGAACTTCCCGGAGTTTCTCTAAAGATAAAGTTTGAGTAATATTGATCTTCATTGTTTTGTTGTCTATCAGTCCGGCTATTTCAGTCAGGGCTTCCTTATCGGGATGCACCCACATGGCAGATGAACGTATATTCCTCTTTGCCGCCAGTTCAGGGTTGGCGGGAACTACAGATGAAATAAGCGTTCCTCCGTCATTGATAAAATCCAACAATCCATTCATATAATTCTGGTCTGCCGCTACAAGATTGAATATAGCATCCACCTTCTCTTCCAGTTCGCTGGCAATTCTTTTCCGGTAGTCAATGGTTTCATCAGCACCGAGCGATTTAATAAAGCTGAGATTTTCCGCACCGGAGGTTCCGATAACATAAGCCCCTTTCCATTTGGCTAATTGTACGGCATAGTTGCCCACACCACCGGAAGCGTTATTTATCAGAATCCTCTGTTCCGGCTTTAGGTTGATATGTTCGAAAAGCCCCTGCCATGCCGTTAGTGCAGCTAAAGGCACCGCGGCAGCCTTTTCCAATGCAATACTTTTGGGAGCATGAGCCAGATACGTGGCTTCGGTGGCCACATATTCGGCAGCGGCGCCATTTTATGTAAATAAAAAAGACGATCTAAAAAATCGTCTTTTTTATTTTAATCAGATGTTCATTTCAGATTCAATACACTTCTTTCGTCAGCGATTGACGATTTTGCCGGAGTTGATTTACGTGTGCAGTAATCAAACTCGGCGGATTTATCTCCACTGAAAGACTTCCATTTCAATTTCAACTTAACGGTTTTACCTTCGGTATCCGGCAGGTTGTCCAGCCTGAATGCGACTAAACCATCCCCTTCCCTGCCGTAAATATCACCATACGCATTGTGTCTGAACTCTACTTCATAGGGATTAGAAGGATCCGAACCAGGCAACAGATTGACGAAGTGGACTTTACTCCAATCTCCCCATATCGTCCTGAAACGAAGGGTCAGATAACCATCTTCGGCAATTGTTACCCAATCGTTTATAATTTCTACAGGATCTGTTCCGTATATACTATCATTGTCCGGTCCCAAATCCGAAGCAATCGGCTTTGTAAGGATACTGTCTATCCAATTTATATAGACAG
>JAITVS010000057.1 GCA_031285685.1 Tannerella sp. | reverse complement strand
GGAAGACCCGGAAGGAAGTTGGAGGAGCATAATAAACAAACAACAAACGAAATATCAAAATTCACTGTTCCCGGAAATGCAGGGGGCTTGTTTTTGAAAAAATAAAAACAGGTATTGATAATCAAATAGATAGATGGAATATGTGAAGATTCTTAATTTTTAACGGACAACAATGAAAATATATTACTAAATTTGGCGCATATAAAGTAAAAACCACATTAATATACTAATCAATGTATCAGTTCTCACTTATATTTCCTTTCCAGATCACTGCGTTTGAAACACTGAAACCCGGTTCAATGCTAGCTTCTTTTCAATTCTGTGGGGGGGGGTGTGGTAAATGCCTTATTTACAATGGATTAGAGCAATTTCCTGAAGTATCAGGAGTGATTTTCACATGTATTTTAGTTGCCACGGATACGTCCGCCGTGGTTTTTTTTATGTTCACACTTGAAAGTGCAGTTTCGCCACTTGGAAAAACTTACCGCAAGATCATCAAGCGAATCTATGCGCTTGTCACCATAGAGGATGATGACGAAGACGATATTCCCGACAAGATTAGAGCTGCGGCCGACATTTCTCCAGATGTTGCTTCCATCGCTAAACTCAACGCCACAATCGAGCGTTTCAACAACGTGTTCGCCATGCACCACGAAAAATGGACAACAAAGCCTGTGAAACCTGTGAACCCGGCTTCGTTGGGAGATGGCATTATTAACATCAAACAAAAAAAGGAGGTGGAATTGAATTAAATCAAATTAATAAAAATAAGAGATGTTGTATGGACTACATCATTGACATCATCATGCAGAGTAAAAAACCAATTACAGAGTAAAAACCAATTAAATCTATTGTTAAACCTATAATTCATAAATTTCATGGTAAAACTAAAATCAAAAGACTTTTGTGCAAAAAGTTTTAGAATGATCACTGTTCTATCTTTAATGTGTTGTTCCCTATTAGCCGCTTCTTTAAATGTTTACGCATCCGGCTCTGTTGAACAAAATGACGAAAGAACGTGGACGATCCAGGGACAAGTAATGGAAAAATCAGAGCCTCCATATCCTTTACCGGGAGTTAATATCACAATTGAAAACACCACGCTGGGAACAATCTCCGACCAAAACGGATACTTTTCCATTAAGGCTAAACGTGGTGACATTCTCGTCTTTAATTTCGTCGGATTTAAGCCATACGAATACGTAGTTAGCAGGGAGATCAATAACTTGACTGTCGCTTTATCTGAAGATTTGCAAGTATTGGATGAGGTTGTCGTGACCGGCTTTTCCGAAGAAAAGAAACTGAACACCATCTCATCCATTTCCTCACTTGACGTTTCAAAAAACATGGCTTCAAAACCCATCACCTCCTTATCGCAAGCTCTTCAGGGAGGTATCACTGGTTTAAATGTAACACAAGGCTCCGGATTACCGGGAGCAGATGCGGCAATCATTAAAATTCGCGGTGTCTCATCGCTGGAAACAAAAAATGACCCGCTGGTTCTTGTCGACGGAATACCTATGGAGATGGAACATTTAGACCCGAACACGATTGAAAGTGTAAGTGTATTGAAAGATGCAGCCGCATCAGCCATATACGGAGCACGTGCCGCCAACGGTGTGATCGTAGTAAAAACCAAACGCGGGATGCCTGGAAAAATCAACATCTCTTACAATGGATATGTAGGTATCCAGGAAGCGACTTATCTTCCGGAGTTTATAGACGGAGCCGGTTATATGGAAATGGTTAATGCCGCCAATCTCAATGTCGGGGGAAATCCGGTGTATACTCAAGCGGCAATCGATGCGACAAGAAACCGTACAGACCTGATCAATTATCCCAACACTAACTGGGCTGACTATCTATTCAATCCGGGATCCATACAAAGCCATTCCGTATCCGTATCCGGTGGTGGTAACCTGGCCCGTTTCGCCTTGACTGTGAATTATCTGGATAATATCGGTTTGGTAGAAAACACGAATTCAAACCGTTTGAATATCCGTGCAAATACCTCCGTCACTTTGCTCGATAATTTGTCTGTCAACATGGACTTCAGCTCAGCCCGGAGAAATCGTGAAAAGCCGTTATTCAATAACAATGGGGATCTTTTTCATTACATGTACTCAACACCGCCTACCACAGTAATTCATTATCCGATGAAGGAAGGCAGCGACATCGTTTATTACGGAAACAGGCCAGAACAGCGAAACCCGGCGGCGATTATCGAACGTGGTGGAATCCGCTCCAATCTGAACGATCACATAAGTATCAACATCTCCCCTCGCTGGGAAGTGATACCTAATCTTATCGTCAGGGGACAATATTCTTACAGCATCGGCAGTGGTGCCCAGCATGATGCACGCGCCGCTTACAACTTTTTTGATTATAACTCCAACGCATTTCTGCAAACATGGGGAGCTAGCTACACTCCAGATACAGACCGTTCCAGCTATTATTACCTGGGCGGTACGGCTGAATACACATTCGAACATGACAATCATCGCCTGTTTGTTATCGGAGGTTATAATCAGGAATTGACGAATGACGGCGATTGGGACCGCTGGTCAATGATCTCCATGTTCGGTAAAGCGAATTATACATTCGGTAGCCGTTATCTGTTGGAAGCTACCGTTCGCCGTGATGGCTCGTCACGTTTTGGGAAAGGAAATAAAACGGGCGTATTCCCATCCATTGGCGCCGGCTGGAATATGCATGAAGAAGCGTTTATGGAACCACTGAAGGATAAAATATCGGAATTCAAGGTAAGGGCCTCTTACGGATTGTTAGGCAACGAAAACATTGGTCTCTACAAATATCAAACATTAATCAATTCCGGAAACGGAAACGAAACCGTATACGGAAATCCGGATATCACTTGGGAAACTGTAAATATGCTGAACCTCGGAGCCGATATCCGCCTGTTCAACAACTTGACAGTCACATTCGATTATTATGACAAGTTGACAACGGATATGATCATCACTCCTCCCATTTCCTACATCGGAGGTTCGACTTCTGCTCCGTTAAACTCGGGTAAAGTACGTAACCGCGGATGGGAGCTTGATTTGAATTACAGCAAACAGCTGACGGACGATTTCGGGTTTAATATTCACGGCGGTCTCTCTCAGAATAAAAACAGGATTGAAGACCTTTTCGGTGCTCCCTACGACAAAGGGAACCGTATCCATCAGATTGGTTACGCTCTCGACAGCTACTATGTATATGAAACAGCCGGCCTTTTGCAGGAAAGTGATTTCACGACAGACGCATCGGGAAATATGGTACCGAAAGAAAACGTAGTCATTTTTGATGGCCAGAAACCCGGAGATATTCATTACATAGACAGAGACGGTGACGAAAGGATTACAACCGAAGACCGGGTTATCCGTGGTGACGAACAGCCCAAACTGAGTTATTTCGGCAGCCTGTCACTGAATTACCGAAAATGGGATTTGGATGTTCTCTTGCAGGGAGTGCAGGGAGTAGATGCCTATTATTCGGAACCCTATTCTTTCGGCCTCAACGTTAGTGGCGACGGGCAAACGCCTATGGCCGTCCATGCAGATTACTGGACTACCGAAAACATCGGTGCCCGTTATCCGAGAATGGCTCCTAATTCATCTTATGGGAGTAATCATCACACATCCGATTTCTGGCATTTCGATGCCAGTTATTGCCGCGTGAAATATATCCAGTTAGGATATACCTTCGATCAGATGGGGCTAAGGAAGATCGGTATTTCCAATATTCGCATTTATGCGAATGTGCAGAATCCGTTTACCTTCACAAAAGATGATTTGGTAGACCCCGAAAGTCGTGGGCAGAGAGGAACTTACCCATTGATAAAGACCTATTCACTGGGACTTAGTTTAAATTTCTAATTTAATTATCTCAATACAGTTATGAAACTATATAATTTTTTCAAAATAGCAGGTATATCCTGTTTATTGTTGCTTGGCTCGACAAGTTGTGAGGAATTTCTGACCAATGACCATCCAACGGAAACCACCGATGATAAATTCTGGAAAACAATGAACGAATGCGAGAACGCCCTCGGCCAGTGCAGATCGTGGTTTAGAGCCGGACACGGAGGCCAGAATATCAGTTTGGTTTGCCTGGAAGGGGCTACCGATAATATGTACTTCATGTCCAATTTCGAACAGCGCATAGTTATGCTGGGTAACGGATCACTGGTTTCTCCAACCGAAAATAATGCCCCTACTGCATGGGAAGATATTTTTCTGTCATGGGAGTATTATTATCAGTTGATCCGTAGATGTTGCCGTTTTCTGGAACATGTGGACGGCGCTTTTTTCTCTGACGAATCTGAAAGAACCCGAATGAAAGCGGAAGCTAAAATGTGGAGAGCATGGTATCACATTTTACTTTTAAAATGGTATGGCCGGCATGACGGAATTCCTATTGTTGAAAAAGCATTAAAACAGGACGAAATATACTTGCCGCGCAATACGGTAGAAGAATGTCTCGCCTTTATCAATAGAGAATTTGACGAAGTGCTTCAGATACAGGACGACAAAGCATTTCCTTTCATATGGGACGAAGGCCGTCGCGACCGTATGAGCAAATCAGTTGCTCTTTGCATGAAGATGGACATCAACCTGCAATTCAAGAAATACGATGTAGCCAGGAGTGCAGCCAAACAGCTAATCGATTCGGGAGTGTTCGAGTTGTATTACGACACCGAATCGGACGGTACTGACCCGGGAGCTAATTACAGAAACATGTTTACTTACAAAGGTGAGCAAAACAGCGAACGTATTTTCTTCAGCAAAGACGGAGCTAACGAAACGTGGTTTCGCTATATGGGAACACCTCTGGGAGGACAGGGAGTTGCTGCGCCTTTAAAGTCGCTTATGGATACGTATGAAACTATCGACGGACAAACAATCCAGTCGCTTTCGGCAGCAGAACGTACCGAATATGAGAAGAATCCGTTATACAAGCCGCGCGACCCGCGTCTGGGAGCAACAATGATGCTTCCGGGTGATAATACTTCGATATCGAACTACACCTACACTCCATTCAACTCGGCGAGTAGCGACTATGTAGGCCTGACAGGAGCTTCACGTTCAGGCTACATGTTGAAAAAATGGATCGACGAAAACGACCGTGCCACAGGGCGAGGCACTTTGGACTTTGTATTTTACCGGTACGCCGAAGTCTTGTTAGACTATGTCGAATGTTTGGTCGAAACAGGCGACTGGCAGAACCCCGAAGTTGAAAACTATATAAACATGATCCGTCGCCGGGCAGGCCTGCCGGATATGGACAAAACTGTTTACAATTCGCAGGAGAAAGTACGCGAACTATACCGTCGCGAACGCAGGGTAGAACTTTGTTTCGAAGGAAAACGCTACGACGATATCAGGCGTTGGGAAATTGGGCCGGCCACGATGACCGGTCCGATCCGGGGAGCCTGGAACCCGAACGATAATGCATTCGTGCTGATAGAGTCGCGCAATTGTACGTTCCCCAAGTACGATTCATGGCCTCTGCCGCAGCAGGAAGAAACATCCAACCCGAACATCGACCAGCCTGTCGGTTGGTAAACTGATCTGAAAAGTCGGAGAAAAATCGAGCAGGAGGAAAACGAAGCAGTTTTCCTCCTGCTTTCGTTTTCCGGAGGAACGGATATGAAGATACGTTTTAAATCTCTATATTTACGCCATTGATCCGAATATCAGAAGCCGGTATGAGAAAAATAACAGTATTGCTGAAAAAGACAGGGGAGATTATCCTTGATGTGGTGTTTTGGGGGTGCATGGCATTCGTTGCATTCATTTGTTTGCAGATTTTCCTTTTCGCTTCCTTCAAGATTCCTACCGATTCCATGACACCTACGCTGGTGCCGGGCGATTTTGTACTTGTCAATAAAGCCATAACCGGCGCCCGTATCTTCAATATATTCGCTTCCCTTCGCGAGGAAGAAACACCGATACACCGCCTGCCTGGCTTGAGGAGCGTGAAAGCGGACGATGTCATTATCTTCAATTTCCCTTATCCCAACAGCAGAGATAGTTTGCAAATGCACATTATGAAGTATTATGTCAAAAGATGTATCGGTTTGCCGGGCGATTCCCTGGTTATACGGAACGGCTACTACGCTCTGTCCGGTAATGAGAATCGGAAGATTGGTTTCCTGCCCGGGCAGAAACATTTGTCACGGCGTACGAAAGAATCGCTGAAAGAGGTCGGCCTCTACTACAGTTTTCCTTTCGACTCTGCCGCCGGATGGAATGTCCGCGACTTCGGCCCGCTTTATATTCCCGCCAAAGGCGATTATATCTCAATGACCCCGTTTCATTTCTCACTATACAGAAAGCTGATAGAGTGGGAACAGAAGGCCTCCCTTCAACTTGCCCCCGGCGGCAGCGTCACGTTAGGAGGAAAACCATTATTATTCTACCGGTTCCGACACAATTATTATTTCGCGGGCGGCGATTATGCGGCCAATTCGCAAGACTCGCGCTATTGGGGATTGCTCCCCGAAGAATTTATTGTCGGCAAAGCCTGGCTCATTTGGAAATCGGTCAATCCGCACACCGGAAAGATGCGGTGGGAACGGGTGTTCAGCCGGGTTTGAAATCCGCCTCTGCGGCCACTCGCTGCGCTTGCTTCCTGACTACTCTGACTACTTTTTGCCCAAAGAACACCTCAATTTAATATTTCGTCCAAAATTATGGCGGAATTAAGGTAGGGGCGAACCTGTGTGTTCGCTCGAAAACGGTACTGCGAGCGCGTACTATATATAGAAACACTTTTTCACATTTCGCAATGCGCTGTGTGTGTTAGGGTTATTAATATTTCGCCAAAATCATTCTTCAGACAGGAATCCCG
>JAITVS010000415.1 GCA_031285685.1 Tannerella sp. | reverse complement strand
ACATGACCATAGAAATAACGCACGTTGATTCCGCTACTGCGTTGCATCCGGACGATATCACCGGCACGTAAATTCATCCGCATGGTGTCATCCATCGTATCGATCACACACCGGTAGGTTTCGTTATCCGGAAGCGCCTCTACAGAGGCGATCTTATTCAGATCAGAAATAATGACGCTACCGCCAAGGCCGTACACCTGCGAATATACCAGTTCGTAGACTTGCATCGTTTTGCGTACCGTCAGGTAGTCGAGTGTTTCGGATGCATCTGTTGTATCGATCTGAATACCATAACCGGTAAATCCGGAGACAAAAGCGACGGATCCGAATTTTCCACCGAGATAGAGATCCTTCCGGACACGCATGTCTTCCAGGATAGCGGATCCGGTTGAAGTGATCTCCCAGCCTTTACCTTCCATGCCCTCAAGATAGATGGCTGAACGTGCCGATTTAGCGAAAGCAATGGTACCGGCGGCGATATCGTCCGCATCTTTCCGGAGATATCGTTCGTCTAAGATGCCGGTATTGGTACCGCTCCCGGATCCACTGCCGGTAAAGCGTTCGGAGAGATATTCGAAAATGGCTCCCATGGTGGTTGTGCTCCATTCTTCCGTATAGGGAGACTGAACCGGGAATAAAGCCCCCTCGGTAAGTACAAGGCGAGGAATTTCAACTAACCGAGGGGGCACCGTAAAAGACCCAAGGTCGGGTATTACGATGTTCAGATCATCTCCGGGTGAAACAGATGATCGGGGTAAATTTAGTAATGGCCGGGCATCGGCATATTTGTAGGTAAATGTATAGTTGCTTGGAAGTTCTTTATCCGTATAGGCAACATTCGATTTCGTTACCACAATACGACGAAGTGTGGTGTCAGTGAAGATATATTTAGCGGCAGCTGGAAAAAAGTCCAGGAGCCAGCGGCGCTCATGGCCGTTCAGGTGGCCCGTGTTTTTTGCATACTTCCGTTCCGTATCGATACGGTATTCAAAGGATTCATCTTCGATCCGGGCGATATTATGCGTATGGTCACCGGTAAAATTCGTAGATCCATAAGCGCGGAACGTATCAATACCTCCGAGGGAATTTTCAAACAGGATCCATTGTTCCTGGTACGATTTCAATCCGGAGGCTACATACCGCTGGATATAGGTGATCCGCTCATAAGAGTTATTTTCGACCCATACATCATAAAACGCCGGCAGGTCGGATCCGAATTTGGCGGCAACGATGGCATATTGCAACGGTATTGTATACGCTTTGCCAGCCTGAAGCGTAATGAGATCTATCGTTTGATCTTTAATGACAGTGCCGGTTGAATCCGTAAAATAGGCTTTTAGTTTGACAGTACCGGGAACGACGGCATAATACGTCAGGTATTCTGGGGTGGAATACGTGACCGGCTTCGTTTGCGGTTGCCAGGTCAGGAAGTTGTTTTTTAAAAAATTAGACGGTGTGTCAGCCAACCGGTCAACACCAGCACGGATCACTTTAAACGTAATGCTTTCCGAATCGACTTCTGCCGTAAATTCGGCGGCAATGTTCGGTTGCTCGTAGATATCGGATGTTTCCTTCAGGAGGAACGAAAGCCTGCCGGCAATGATGTTTTTCAGCGAAATACTGACAAGCTCATCATCTCCCGGATCATACGTTTGCGACAGGATTAGTTCATTGTCCTGTTTCAAAGCAAATGACACCTGGGAAGATGAAGAGATTTTAATATCTTTCAGATTCCCTGATAATGATAAGCTATCCGGTTGTTGAACAATAGACATAGAATTGCAATTAATATTTATAATCACAAAGAAAGGACGTAGACATAAAACAATGAAGGACAAAAAAAGCCTCCTGAAAGGGAGGCTTTATGAAAACAAATGAAATATACTAATCGAAACTTTCACAGAAAACTTTTCGATTAATTTCAGAAAAGAAATATGCAAGAGCGGACTCAAAACTTTCTCTTTGAGAATAGAGTTTTCTCTTGCCATACGCAGCTCTTATAACAAATGTTTTTGAGCCACAACGCTTAATTTTAAATCGGTTTAATTGTGGGTAAAGACACTGAATTGTTTCAGCTACTTGTTTTCGTGAAACATGAACGCTCATAGCGCTCGATTGACATTTTGCTGTTTGCATAGCAGTAAAGTATTAAAGAAGGCAGGTCACTGCAAACAGCTTCTGAATGGAATCCAGAATAGTCTCGGGACTTGCACCCGTATGCCTGCCTCGTTATTAATAATTGAGTTGATTGATAAAGATAATTTTCCATAATTTCAAAAACTGTTTGCAATGCAAATATGAAAACAATTTTTGAAACGGCAAAATTTTAAACATAAAAAATCAGACAAAGCCTGGTACGCGTAATGTAACCGTATATAACCGGTAAGCCACAGGATTGGTGTCAACTTTCACTGCGAATTTTTGTTCCCATATTAGTGCGCCTTCAGCTTCTTCCGTATCCGGGTTAAATACCAGAGAATAAAGTGTCGGCATCGTTCCTGTTTTATAAGGCGACGCGTTATATTCCGCTTCCGTGATGTTTGTTTGATAAAATTGCATGCGTCCGGTTTTTGATGAAGAGTTGTATACCGGAAGAAGTCCCGAAGAATCGGACGCTGTATTGACCGGCTCGTATAGGCGAACGGTATAAAATTCGGATTCTTTCGGTTCGTTTTTGCCTCCGATTGTGAATGCCAGTTTATTGATCAGTAATTCCTGGCTTTGTATAATGACCTTCCGGTGGGCCGGTATTGTCATCTTTTGATGTTGCGTAAGAAGCAAATCAGCAGTAACCGTATGCATGGAATTTCGCAGGATATTATCATAAGCGCGGTAAAAACGTTCGAAGATGCCGTCCGGGCCATTATAGATCAAGGAATAATCGGAAAGGCGCTGACCGGATCGGCTGTAATTGGTAATTGTACCACGGTAGAAATTGGAATCAAAATACATAAAGGCCAGCATCAAACTCTGTTCCTTATTGTTTGCTTTTGTATGCGCATTTTCATCGGATTTGGTCGAATCGAAATAAACCAGAGTCGAATTTAAGGATTGTGTTTCTCCAATATAGGGATACATGGCGTATGTCGCCAATGTTAAGCCGGGATAGACGCCTGTAATGATTTCCCCGTCCGAACCTTTGTAAGCCGGTTCCCGCATAACAACGGCGCAATCAGGAACCTCTACGGATACATCTTCTTTGTCGTCGCCGGCATAATAAGGCACGTCTGCCGAAGATATGATTTCATTTTTCCGGCTGACGGTATTGAGAAGCGTATTATAATGACAGGCCAAACGGCAATAATTTCCGGTAGATGCTTCCTGAAATACATCCGGAAACTTCGCAATGATTTCGGCAACACTTTCATAGTCGCTTCCGGATGAAGTGGATTCTTTTGAAGAAATCATTAATTGCTTATAGGTACCGGGAAAGGTCAGGCTTAATTCGCCGTCGACGGATCCGGATAAATCAACCGTTGGAGTTTCGTCAATGATATCATTTAGGAAATCAATCCGGACTGTTTTGTTCAGCTCATCCGGAATGAATTCACATCCGAATTTTTTGCGGTATACATTCAATAGTGTAGAACAGAGGATATCGGGAACCAGATCCGTCAGCCGGATATCACCATTCAACAATGTGTCGTCCGTATTATTGACAAACATCATATCATTGAACGGATATGTTTTCTCGAAAAATGTTTCTTCCAGCGTATAACCAAAATATTCGAACATCCGCCGCAGTACATAATTTGCACGGATGAACGGCGTGATATAGCATCCGATAGGAATGGAAATCGTATAATCGCCATCCTGTTCTTCGCGGGGATATTCGTTCAAAAAACCAAGGTAATTAAAACCGCCGGTATTCCCTGCAGAAGAAAGATACTCTCCTGTAGCCGGACGCATCAGTTCCACACGGTTGAGCCATTTCGTCGTATCATCGCTTTCGCCTTTGGTCAACACCGGGAATATGCCATAGATATCGTGCCGGTTGAATAGCAGGCTACGACAAAAATTGATACCCTGTTGAACCGTCGTAATACCCGGAATGGTTTCGGTGCCAAAAACAGCTGCAAGGCGCGTATCCGGAATACGGCCAAAGAAAGCGCCTTCGTTCATGTAGAATGTGGTTTCTATACCCTCGTTGCGTTTTGCGCCAAATATAGCCTGCCGGCAGGTGGTAAAATATTCGCCATCCTGAATGGTCGCATCAATGTTTTGTCCCGGCTTTTGTTTGTTTGCCATGGCATCCGGATAACTTAGGATCGCGCGGTTATAATCCGAATCCGGAATCGTTACCGGCAGTGTCTGTTCGCCAATTTCATTAAAAAAAGGATTGGTACGTTCAACCTCTAATTGTGTCTCCGGATCCAGGTGATAAGCCTTGCCGGCAGATGTATTTACTATTTTCATATCTGTTTAGCGTTTAGTTCCTATTTTTCGGGAAGTATCAAGACGTTTCTTTTGCGCTTCAATGTCCGACAACACCACCGGAGCCGTAAATTTTGCTTGAGAAAGAGCGTCTACGATCGCATTGACGAGATCATTATTTACAGGTGTAGTGACAGATACCGGACGCTGATCGGCGCCGGTTGGAGTATTAATCGAACCGCCGGAAGCATAACCGGCAGCTGCCTGGGCACGCATGGCGGCATTCAGGTCAAATGAATGGATATTACCCGCCTGTTGTGCTTTATCAATCAGGTCAAGCACTGGAGCGACAGTCGGATTCGTTACTGCGGCATTGCTTGCGATCCATTCTTTTGAATGGCCGGCAGGGCCTTCGCCGACAATGACGGTTGGCCGGTCAACATATCCGCGTCGATCCGGATCATAATCCGCATCCGGGAAGAACTTACCGTCCTGTTCCCGGATGATATCGATCTTACCTCCGTCTTCACGTCCGGAGGCGACACGGGCTCCGGTCTTATTGGAGGAAGACGAAGAGCTGCCGGAAGACAAGGTCATATTCTTCACCTTGTTACGTTCAGCATTGGCCATGGCCAGCTGAGCGACGCCAGTAAGGCCAACGAACGCAGCGGCAATTGCACCCGCGATAGGCCCCAACTGGAACGCGGACATGATACCGACGGCTGTATCCGCAATAATTTGTGAAGCTTTGATCGCGAAGTTGACATCCGCATATTTTTTCTCAACATCCAGTTTCTTTTGCGCTTTTTCTTCCTCAAGGCGGGCTACTTCTTCGGAGTTGCCCTGAGCCGCTTCAATTTCAATGTCGTATTTGGCTTCGATGTTGGCAATTTCGGCATCCTGCAACGCGGACACAGCATCGGCAAATATATTTTTGTAATAGTCAAATTGCTTTTTGTAGTAGTCACGCTTTACTTTTAATACGGCTTTTTCATATTGTTCTTCTGTCAGGAGCTTTTGGTTAAGATGAATTTGAAGTTGCTCCAGCTCCAGTTCGTATTCTTCCTGTGGTGTAACAAGGCCATACTGACTGCGAATTGCGCGAAGTCTGTTTTCATGATCCTGTTCAAGTTGCTCTTTTGCACGATAATAGGCTTTGTCAAGTTCGGCAATTTCGAGATTGTTTTTCTCAGCCATCTCCTTTCGGGCCTGGTAGGAGGCTTTGAGAACGGCCAATTGTGCCTGGTAATTTTCCTCGACGGTCGTAATTTTAAATTCGCCCTTGAAATCTTTAATCAGGTCATCCAGCTTTTTCTGTTCGGCCAGGCGTGCCGCATTAGCTGTTTTTCAGCGTCAAGAACCCGCTGCTCGGTTTTTTCTACAAGATCAATCTTTAGTTCCGCATTTTGTAATTGCAAATTCCGTGAATGATCATAATACTCTGTTTCAACTCTCAAAACATTTTCAGCAAGATTCTTATCCAGTTCAATCATCATCATTTCATGCTGCTGTTTCGTGATTTTCCGATCAGCTAATGACTGATTGAGAGCCATGACAGATTTATTGTAATAATTCTGCAGATTCCGCAGGTCCTGTTCCCGGGACTTTTGAATCGCTGTGATATCTGCCTTTTCTGCATCAAGCAAAGCCTTTGCTTCTTCTTTTGCAATATCCGCAGCGGATTTTTCTTTTGTTTTAGATTTTGGCGATGTTGAATTTTTGTTGGTGGTGGTAGTTGTGGGTGAATTCGGAGTGACCTGAGCAAAACGGCTGTTAAAAACCTGTTTCGCGATATTCATGTATTCGGAAGCGGCATTCTTTTCATCTTTGATCCATTTATTCAGTTCCTCTTTTGTCATAGCGGTAAACTTCTTTCGCTCTTTTGTTTCGGCTACGTACTTATCAAGTGTTTTTCCTTGCAAATCATTGAGATGTAACTCAGCTCCCTCCAACAATTGTCCGTATTTAGCGATGTCCCCTTCTATCTCAGCCATTATTTCAGGCGAACTATGCAGAACAGGTTTTTGTGGTTGAAACATGGTGTTTCCGCCCTCAAAACGAATTTTACCTCCTTGATTATATTCTTGTTGTGCTTTGTCTAATTCTTCTTTGTATTCCTTTATATTATTCTCGGTCTCTTTGATCGCATCTTGATTCATGTATGCAAGCATTGCCTTTTGCGATTCTACGAATTCATATACTTTGTCTGTAGAAATAGCAATTGCTCTTCCGTAATTATCCCACTGTGTTATAACGCCGGGAACCATGCTTGAAATTTGTTCGATGACAATTTTTAATTTGTCTTGCTCTTGCGTAGAAAGATTACTCTTCGATGATAAATCTTCGTACTGACGAAGTAAGTCCGGCATTTCAGTTTCAAGCTTCACAACCTTATCCAATTGCTCTTCATATTTTTCGTTTGCAGTAGATAATGTATTAATCGTATCTTTTGCCAGGTAAGAAACCATGTTATCGTACTTCTCCTGTAGCCACATGACACGCTGTCCGAGTTTTAGTTTTGCATTTTCCAATAAAACAGTTTTTTGTTGCACACGATCTGCACGGGAAATATAACCGTCCGCAGCAGTAGCAAGTTGGGTATCTACAATATTGGCAACCGCAGACATAAAATCTCCGGTTTTCTTTACATTTTCATTGATTTCAGCAGCAGAAAGACCAAGATTATCAAGTATCATGACTGATTTTCGTCCAAGACCGGTTATAATACTATTAGTCATATATTCGACAGATTGACCGGTCTGCTGTGCCTTTAACTGCGCAAACTGTAAGTATTTACCCAAGTCCTGAAGCGGAATACGGAAATCTTTTGCCTGTACAGCTGCTTTCATCAGTTCAAAATCATTGACCGTGTTCTTGGTTGCTTTTTGAAGATTAGAAAGAAGGCCGGGAGAGTCAAGGTTATCAAAAGCATGTTTTACACCATCAGCAGTCGTGGCCATTTCAATACCATCATCAATAAAATCCTTTACTTTAGAAGCCAACTTTTGCAAACCTTCTACAGCTTTGGTCATCATATTCCCTGCGAAAACCTGCATTCCGCCTTTCATCGTATCGTTCAATGATGAAGAAGTACCTTTCAGTTGCTTCATACGATCATCTACATCCTTGAGTTCTTTTTCAAGTTTGTCGTAAGCTTCCGGAGATGTAGCTTTAGCGGTATTGTCAAGTTGTTTTTTTAAATCGGCTGCACGTCGCTTAAGTTGCGACATGGTCATCTCCTCGGTTTTTAGAGAGCGGACAACCGTGTCGATTCTATGTCTTTGCTCATCGATCGACTTGTTATTGGTATTGATTGCCTTTGTATTCTGCTCAATATTGTATTTTGCTTCCTCAACTTTGTTTTTTAATTGTTGGTATTTTGCAGAAGTGGTATCTCCCGATTTTGCAAGCTGGCGCATCTCTTTTTCCTGCTCTTTCATTCCTTTTGTGAGTTCCCGCGTTGAATCGGCGTATTCTCTGTTTTCATTTTTCAATCGCTGGATCGTTGATGAAAAACTTTTAATTTCGGCCTGGGCGCCTGTCGCTTCTACAGACAGGATCCATTTCATTTCGTCTTCTTTAAATTTCTTAGCCATATCTTAGGGATTTAAAGCGTTTTGTAACTGTACGCTAATATTATTTCTGATCTCTTCTGTGAGTCCGTATTTGAGTTGAGAATAAGCATACCTCAATGAACCGAATAAGGGACGTGTATATAGGCTGCGAAAACCCAAATCCTGAAAACGGAGCTGCTGTGTAATGGAGGCGGTCAACAAAAATGTGCTACCGGATCCGGTGATTATATAATTGGGATTGGAGAGCGCTTGTAATGTGTTTCCAGATTGGGACTTACGATTGGCAAGAAATGAATTTCGTTGAAATTTAAACGCGGATTCTGCAGCATCTTTCAATTGATCAACGATGAATTGATTTTTTATCATGTTATCCGTTATCATAGCTTTTTTAAGCGAAGATACCGGAGCGTCAGGAGGCCATAAAGGACAAAAAAAGCCCTGCCGGTATGGACAGAGCTTTCATTATAGGGTATTTAACCGGTTACTTTTCGTGAAGCATCCAGCGGAAATCTACACCTACCGTTCCGGGACGGCAGCCGTACTGAAATCCGGAGGCAAGCATGGCGTTATAGACATCTTCATTTCGGATACCGGCGCCGGGATCCAGACGCTTAATGGCGTCACAGACCTCCGATGTGGTCAGATAATGAGTTGTGTCCTTATCATCTTTGGCCGGACGGAAGTAGCCCATCAGGACTGCAATGTATTCACCGGCATCACGTTCCGGAGCATTGTTTTTATCTTGTTTATCATTCATAATTTTACAGTTAGAAGTTATATAAATTCGGCAAAGGCCTTGTTTACACCGCGTACCTTACGCATCCACATAACGGTGTCGGATGGAGGATTCATCATCCTGTAACACCATATATGGCGTAAATATACGGCTTTTGTTGTTCTGATTCGTTTCATTTAGCTTCAAATGGTTCAAATGCATTTATCGGAAACCGGTAGCACATTTCCTGATAGTTATGATAAGGATAGCCGATACCTCCGGTAATAGTTACCCAAACGGTCAGTTTGCTGAAATAACGGCCAAACTCGGCTTTTGTGATGATGAAATAACCACAATCAGGTATCGGAAGCGTCGGACTATAACCCACTTTTTTCATATAAGCCTCCGTATAGGTAACCTTTTCGCCAATGAGACCGGTAGGCTTTTCTGGCATAACAATGCGCTGTTCTACTATGTGTTGATGTATAACAGGAAGTTTTTCCATTTCATGTTGTACATGTTTTCGGTATTTTTTTCATAATTTACCTCCTTTCTTGGTCTGTGCTTTTTCTTTTATAGTTCTATAATCAAGCAACACATCATAAATATGCACAAAATCATTCCATATCTGTAAAACATTATATTCCTCCCATAAAAAGCCCAGAGATTTATGATATTTGAAGACCATGGATTGTGCCGTTTTTAAACAATCCATTGAGTGTGGTGTGTGAAGAAAGTTTGATATACTGTAGTTCGTATTACCTGCAGCCATATCACGTTTATAATACATCAGACAGGAGCGGAGGAGGCTTATATTTTTGAGTAGTTTGATTATTTCATAATCTTCCCACTCCTCGTTAATTTCATCAATTGTTTCAACGATAATATCCTGAATATTTTTCAGAGAGGTCAGATATTTTTCGTCCTCCACTAAGGTTTTTAGATCTTTTATCATGATACGCCTCCTTCCTTTTTGTAGTCTTTATCAGGAATGAAACCACGGAGGTCGTCTTTGAGCGCAATAATTATTGATATTGCATTCAGAACTTCCGACTGGTCATCTGAGTTATCAAGCATACGGCAAAACATATCCTGAATTTTACCTAATTCTTCCACATAATAATAAGGAACCGTGTCATCGTATGATCTACCGCTACTCCATTTGTCTAAGACATCGGCCATCTTAGTCGTGATTTCAACACCGTTGACCTGCGTTTTCATTTGTGCTTTCATGACTGGCCTCCTTCCTTGGTAAGTGATAAATGGGTGATTGAGTCGTTGACGGAGTAAACCAATTCAATTTTTTCATAGTTTTTGGAACGGCTGCCGGAGGCGGCAAGAACTTCAGCTCCACAAGGGAGTGTTTTTAATACGTCCGACAACGGACTGGCGGAGCTGGCTCCGCGGTTTTCTTTTGTTTTCATAGTTGTTTTGCATTTAAAACTTGGCAAAAAAAAGAACGGTTGCCATACCCGCTGCAAAACAACCTTTATGAACGGAAAACCGTTTTCATGTTACGAGTAGACAACCGTCATTATACGGTAAAATATAGGCATAAAAAAAGCCCTCATATCAATTGGGCAAACTTCCGTTTCCCGTTCATATTATTGTTTTGCACTGCAAATATGAAAACAATTTTTGAGATATGCAAAGAAAAAGTCCATTTTTTGAAGAACGGGCTTAGAAAATATTTTGATTACTAAAATATCTATTATTATTCCTGATAAAACCAGTTAGGAGCTTAGTTTATCTGTACTACAATCATAAGTAGTACAAGGTCTACATGTTAATACGTCAAAACTATGTAATATATTTTTAAATTCTTTTTTTAATTTCAATTTTTCTACTCGCAACGAACCCGAAGAAAGAGGATTGCTATTTAGAACAATCACTCCCCTTACCTCCACATTATTTAAAAGATGTTCGTTTTTAAATAATGTCAGGGTTTCCTTTATCTGAGCAAATGCAGTATTTACGTCTGAACCTTTTAATTCAACAAAAATAAATTTTCTATTATGATCATTTTGCTTATATACAAACAAATAATCACACTTATGGGTAGTTTGGGACTTATGTAAGCAACCATCGACTTTGATTTTATCTATTTCTGCTAAATTTTTAGGCTCAATGTATAATTTCGATCTTTTCTCACATACCATAAATCTTGCCTCACATCTACATTTTGATTTATCATATTTTTGACTAAATGACAAACCATTCATATTTCCTATATTTTTATAACAACTGCAACTCATCTTCTATTTTACTTAACTCATCAAAAATATAGTTTAGTCTATTAGATGCGCCATCGATCTTTTGGGAACCAATAAGACTCATTTCCTCATCTCGGATATCTGTAACCATCCCATCTGAATCAAAAAAAGATGATGATACTTCATCAAATCTAATCAAAGCTTTTGAGGGTATTAGTTTATTAATTTTTTTTATAACATTTATATTACCAGCACTCTTTTCTATTATTTCTTGAGCATAAACTAAATTGTCTATGGTTGATAATACGTAAGGGCTATGTGTTGTAAGAACTATAATACTACCTGCAGATTTTCTCAATTTTCTCATAATCCATTCAATCAGACTACATTGAGAAGATGGATATAAATTTAATTCAGGTTCTTCTATTACTATTATCTGTTTCATTTCATCACTAATATGCTCGTTTAGAACTGTCCATAATGGTATCAAAGTTTGTATGCCGCTTGATGCTTGTGAAAATTTAATCTCCGCATTATCTTGGTTTATTATTATTTTATCTTCATCTTTGGAAAACTCGACTTTTATATCAAGTATGTCGATATCAAGATTTTTACTTTTTACACGTGCATTTTCGTACAAACGGCCAAATTCTTTAATACATTCTGGAATACTGGCTCCAGATTGTAAAAGGGTGAATATATTATTCGTAAACGTTGATATTAACAATCTTTCCGCTGGTATATAAATGGGGAGATTGTTATTATATAAAGAATCTTCGATAATACCTTTCAGCATAGAAACAAAGTTTTTATCCTTCTTAATATCTTCTTGATCTTTTAATATTGTTTTCAGAGATTTGATAAAAGCATCAAATTTTTTGTTGTTTTCTTTTGTTCTTATAAAATATTCTATAAAATCATCTGATTTACCCATCAAGTCTGCATCTTGATTGTTAGTTCTAAATATGTTGTTTGAAATGTACCAACTATAATTTCCATTTTCATAGTTAATTATAGTTGAAGGGGCAAACTTAAATCCAATATTATATTGGTCTAACAATTTGAAAAATGACTTGAAGTCTCCATCCTTAATGGCGTAAAAAGGAGAACTATTAAAGATTGTTATTAATTTAGCCATTGTACTTTTACCGCTGGACGTTTCTCCTATATAAAAATTATATTTTTTGATGTTTATATCAGCGGATTTTATAGCTCCAAAATTTTCAACTATAATTCTTGCCATTTTTGGTATATGTTATTATTTCTTTAGTTGGCAAATATAAGAATGAAAATCAATAAAAATGCAAAAAATACGTTTTTTAAACATTATCTATTCTCTCTGAAAAGAGTCTGCAACTAAAAAAGCCCGCTTTTTAGGGCGGGCTAAAATCCGGCTAACACTGGCTTTATCAGGAATCTTGCTGTAACCAATGCTTTTACATTGAGCTTCACACACCATTAGAGAGTTGACCCTTACGGATTATCCTTAGTGTGTACCCTTGCGACAACGCTCTCCCGGCTTGCCAGTTATCATCGCTTAAGTTTTGCCGGACTAAGTACAGATTGTGTCAAAGAGAGTTCTTTTCAGAACTGCACCGTACTTAATTTTTTCGATATAGAGTGGATACCGGCTTCAATTTTTTTCCGTTGCTCTTTTGAAGCAAAAGCCAATCCATTCTTATACTTGCGCAATAAGGAGGAGTTAATTCCGATTTCGGTGGCCAGTTCAGAAACATTGAAGAATGAATATGTTTTGAAAAAACCGGAGAAATCATATTTGTATTCAAATTCGATCTTTCCTTTATTCAAGACTTCCGGCACCGGTTTGTTTTCTTCCTCGTAATATTCCAGGATAGATTCCAGATTTTCCTGTAGATTATCCTTTGCTTCCTTTTCCGTTAATCCGTATCCGTACAAAGCTACACCCGTCAAGTCCGGACAATGTATGCCATATCCCCCGTCTGACGCCCTTTCAATAACTGCAACCATTTTTTTCATACGCATAATGTTTATTTTAAAATTAAAAAGTCAAATGAGAAGAAGGGGACTTATTTCAGTCCCGCTTCTTTCAATATCGCTTCCAGCGTCCCTTTCGGGACTTCCTTACTTGGGTGGCGGCCAACCGGAACCGGTTTGTCGAAATCAGGGTGAACATACTTTGTATGCTTTTTCCCTTGCTTCTTTTGCCATCCATTTTCTTCCAGTAAGCGATACAATTCTGAAAATTTCATGTTTAAAGAATTAATTAAACAATAAAACAAAGAACTCTCATTTGACAATACAAAGGTAACATATTTGTTCCAAACAAACAAATAAAAACAAGAAAAAAATCAAAGAATTTTACTTTTTAACATTAAGATGTGAAAAATCCCACCTTCACAAGCGGGATTTTCCGAATAACTAATTTAAAAACTAATACCATGAAAAACAATTCAGTACATCAGGTGAACCTGCGTATGACTATATATACAACAATTATGATGACAGCAGCTCCTATCAAATAGAATTGCCAGTTATCGAACCATGGACGGGTAGACACTTTTGTTTCTTCTTTTGTCGTTTTTTCGATCTCCTGTTTTACAAACGAACTGTCTGACTCCTGAGTATTTTCGGTTATGGCGGCCTTTGTTGCAGTTGTATCGGTCGACGAATAATGTATTTCCGTTTCGGAGCGGATCGGGCCACGTATAACGGTGTCCCCTCGTTCCGGAGGATAGTATTCAATGATATGAATATACAGGGAATCACGTTTAATAGACAACATTTGTAGTAATTCATTACGATCAGTCAACCGCTCATAGTTTTGAAGCCGGACTGTTTGCACACTTTCGGAAGAGCTCAGTGTTCCTGTACGTGAGCTTCGGCAGCTGACGCACAGGACTGAGATCAAAAAAAATAAATTTAGTACTAACCTAAATTTAAGCATGACTATTCTACGGTATGAAAATTACGTTTCAGATCTTCCAGCCGGTTCAACCAACCACGGCGGAATTTATTGTTTTGCGGACGCGTTTGACATATCCTGTCAATAAAAGCAATACGCTCCTGGTAGATTTCTTCAAAAAGTTCATCCGGATTCCGCGAGTTTACAGCTGCGAGCGTTTTCGGCCCGACAATACTATCGACAGTAACGCCGAGTATTCGTTGTGGTATTTTGATTCCGTTAGCGCCGGATCCCCACACCCAGTCAACCAAAATATTAGCGACTTTTTGACTGCGGATCTGGTCGGCCTTCCAGCGATCCCAATAATGTGGTTTCAGTACACGGTTCAGTACATCATCGTCGCTGATCAGCTTGAGGTCATCAACGTCAATGTTGCCATCACCGTCTTTATCATAACCGACTTTTTGCCATGTTGCGATCGTAACGCCTTTGTTTGTCGCGCCGCCGGCGTCAGCGGGATCATTCACATATCCGCCTTCCCACTGAAGGATGAACGGAAAAAAATTGTTTACGTTTGCCATCTGAATTTCAATAAAATTATTGGGTTTGTTCTTTATCTCCGCATGGAAATACATCTTTGAGTGGTAAGTTAAAATGCCGTTCGGCCTTGTTAACCATAATTCGTTGCAATACCCGTGCCCAATGAGCATCGTTTTCTGATGATTCGTTTTCGAGGAAACTCCAGATCTGCACGAAACAGAACATTCCGGCGATGATATTAGGGAGATACAGTCCGTTTTCCGTTGGAATGATGATCCGGTCAACATAATAAGCAAGCACAATAAGAGCGTAAACTTTAATAATCGTGTTAAATACGCGGTTTGCATATTTACTTTTGAACTTTCCGTCGTTTGCATCAGGGTGTTTTTTGCGTACTCGTTTCGATAATTGATAGGCGGAAAAGCAATCAAGCGCAACCGCCGCGAGACATATTACAGCAAATGGAATGGTCGGCTTCAGATATCCGATAGTTGCTCCGACACCGGCAAACAGCCACTTGAAAACCAAGTACATTTTTTCTACGAAATCAACAGGTAATTTATTTTCCATATCCTTTATCATTATGAAGCGAAATTACACCAGGAGGGTTATTTCGTAAAGGACTTAATCATCGACTTCAGATTCAGTATATCAGAGCCCTCTGAAGTGAAAACAACACTCCAACCGACAGAGCTTAACTCCGGAACGACAAACGGGGTAATACTGTGTTTGAATGACAGTTCCTGCAACCAGGGCGTTTTGTCGCGACTGGAATCCGTATATATTCGGGCACGAAGCTCATTGATAAGTGTCAATGTAATATCGGAAATAATTGCACGTTCGACGATATCCGTCACATCACTGACTTTGGACGCTATTGTGGCGGCCATCCGAAGTGAGTCCTGAATGGAATTTTTATCGTTCCTTTCCGAATCGATCTCCCCGAAATCAATAAACAGGTAGGTGCCTGTTACGGAGTCCACGCGACGTTTAACCGTATCCATATCGGCGCCGAATACATAATGTTTGATATCCGGCATCAGACTATTGTCAGGCAGCATTTTAACCCTGCCGAGTAATTCATTATAAAAAGGCAGGTCACTTTTGCCGTTTGCAAATGCCGATATCACACCGGCACGCTCCGGGAACCGGGCGAAGTATTCAAAGAGTTTCAGTATCATACGATTTGTTTGATTATGGACAATGGCAGTCCAGTTATTTTTTCGATTTCGGTCAGTTTTTTTTCTGCCTGCGAAAGGCTTTTCACAAATTCGATCGTTTTCTTTCGCAGTACAGTTAGATACTGTATGATGTTCATTTGACTAACAGTATTCATATCTCCCAGTCCGTCCTGTGACATATTATAAAGAGATTCGAGAGCGCCGGTTGCGATCGGGCTCTTTTTTTCGTCTTTTCCTTTCGTTAAGAGTGAAAAATGAGTTTTCGTAAACAGGTAATTCGTGAACGACTGAAAGTTGAATGCAATCGCCAGGAGTGTTTGCTCCGGAAGTTCCGCAAAGCTCGCAGCGGCCTTGTGTGCAGATAGTGAATCATACGGGTGCGGATGGTAAAGTATGGAGGCCATCAGCGGCAACGTATCTTTGGAACGCCCGATCAGTTGCTTTGCTTCGATATATTGCAGAGCAGTCAGGTTACAGGTCAGGTTGTCAAATTCCGTATTGACAGCATAACCCGGCAATGTTTTACCACCTACACTTATGGCTGGTATGAGTTGCGCACAAAAGCAATTGTCAATCACAAAGTGATATTCAAGCCGCTGCAGATATTTAGTCATTGCGGATTGCGGAAGTCTGTCCGGAGGAACTTTCCGGGCCATATCGCGAAGATCCGGAGGAAGCTCCGATAAGACGGCATTGTTATCCGGATAGACAATGGATATCGGAAACGTTACCTGGTAAGCTAACTTGTTTATATTTTCAACAGCTGCCGGATCCTTTATCTTCCGGTAGTTGATTCCGAGAACATCACATACATATAATATCCTGACCATAGCCGGTGCTAATTGACCCGCAGCCATTTGCATCAGCAATGAAAACAAGTATTCGAAGGTTTCCGGAGACAATTTTTCCCAGCTGTTGGTAATTGAGTGTGTTTCGTCCCGGAGCCTGAATTCAATCGGTTTGTTCATGGGAACATAATTATTTTATCATCGGCCTCATTAAAAGAAGTCTCCGTAACAATATCGGTCGCATCATCCGAACTCAAAACAAGGTCTACGGCAGCGATCGCTTTTCCAGCTTCCGCTATCAATTCCTGAGCCATGGCCAATAATCGGGACTGCTCTGATGAGCCGTGGCGAAAACTTTTATTATCTGAAAACAGATTCCGGATCGTTACCGGGAATTCCAGGATATCGAATTGCACCAAAGCCTTTGCTACTGTCAGTTTTGCGATCGCGCGGAAAAGTTTCCGTTTCAAACTATCATTGCCGGCTACCTTCGAGATATAATCGACATAGTCATCCGCGACTTCCTGTTGAAACGGAATGGTCCGGAAAAAGAACAAATACGATTTGTCGATCGGATAAAGACGGTCAAAAGATTCCATCGTTTGGATGGGCAAATCATTTAATACTTTATGATAGGTAGTATCCTTCCATCCCGAATCCTTTTTTTCTTCGAGCGAAGCAATCAGCGTATCCATGGCGTTGTAGTAATTCTCGACTAAGGCCCGGCGCATTGCTTCCAGTTCGTATTTATACACATCCGTGCCGGTCTTCCGGTTCCGGGTCACATCGAATACGATTTGCCGCGACATAGTACAGTTCGCAAGTGCGATCCGGAGTGATTCCTTCTCATCGGATCCGGAAGTCGTGACTGAATCAAATACCGCGACCGTAATAATATTTGTGATTTGCTTTTTGGCGGCAATACCGGATGCATTTAGCTCCTTAAATGTAACGTTCGCTTCAACCGTCGGGACATAATCCCGGAATGTGGCCATATCGCCAAATAATACTTCTAAGATGCTCATGATTGTTGATTTTGAAGTCTGTTATCTACGGAAGTATCTTCCTGCCGGGAAGGCGTTTCACGATAAAAGCCGATGCGGAATCCCTGAGCATAAAGCGTCGGAAAATTGATCTTTATCGCCATATTGAATGGTTCGCTACAGGTTTCATCATCGGGAGTAAGCGACATAAGGTAAATCAGGTAGTTATAAAAAACGTCGGCTCCCGACTTGCTGATCACGCCATCTTTCGACACGGAACTGATGGAAGAATCAAGCCCGACAGCCGATAACATGGCTTCGTCAGCCCGTTTGTCGTATTCAATCAGGGAAGTAATATACTCCTTGTATTTCAGATCGACAGTCTCAATTTTCCAGCGTTCTTCTTCGCCATTTGAATTTTTGAATGAGATGGAAGAATAGGCTTTGCCCTGATTGGCTTCACCTGTCAGATAGGATGATATTTTCCGTAATTCGAGCCGTATATAAGCCAAAAGCGTCGATTCTTTAAATTCAGAGCCAATTTCGATCCCGTTATACTTGAGTAACTCTTTGCTTTCCGACTCTCGTTTTTTATTCTCCTGACATAGAGACGTTATCTGCAGGCGTTTCGATTTAATCCACGCATCAGGTATAATAATGTGTATTTTAGCGGCCAATGAGTTTTTAAGGAATGAATTGATATATCCGGCCGTTTGATTGGAACCACGGATATATGATTGGGTACCGACATGCGTTTCGTTTACGCCGTAAAATTCACCAACTGATTTTTCCCGGTGATGACTGACACCGGCATATTTAATTTTTTCCAAATCGCCCAATGTGAAACGCGGATAAAACTTATAATTGGAGATGCCGTATCCCCATTTCCCGACAGCAACAAATTTGAGATCGTTATAACCAATGATGTCGTTGGCAACATCTTTCCGTGTGGTCGCTAACCGGCAATGTTTGTTTTCCATTATTTCCAGCCCGACAACCTGAACAGGCAAGCCAATCACGCTACCCATGTTCATCCGCCACTTCACAAAGAAGTCCCGGAAGTAATAGAAGTTTTTAATGATCGCTTTTGAGAATGACTTATAATCCATCTCCATACCTTTATCCGGCCAGGATTCGAGCCAAGACATGATCTGCGGTTGCTCAAACCATACTTTCTTTTTCTTCCCGTCTACAATATCCTGCTTATAGACGGCAGGGCCAAGGCCGTATAGCATGTTAACCTGTTTATTTATCAGCCGTGGGAGTAACCGGTTATTATTAAAGTCGGAAGTGATTGTTTCTACCTGCAGGTTATTCGCCCCGCGTGAAGCCACATTGAATCCGCTGATGTTTAACCATGGTAATATACCGGCAGAGATCGTATTGTTGAACTCCGGATCAATATCGAAGTTGAAACTGTTCCTGGCGCCGCCGACCTGGAAGGATATCACGTTATTATCATCTACGTAACAGCCAAAATTGCCGACCGTTTGCATATCATTCGTCATACCAAATTATTTTATGAAGTTTGTATCCGTCTTGTGGGAATCCCATATACCTGATCAGTATCTTATAGCACATCTTAGGTTCGCCATCTGAGTCTGTGAACAGGTAGAAGTTATCGCTATCAATACTGAATTGTTCCTTTGGTAGCTGTGAGCGGTATTTGCATTTTTCCTTTACTACCAATTTATCCGATGCCTCATTCTTCTGGCGGGAATAGGGAAAGAAGGCGATCGTAAAGCAACCGTCCGGAAGCTTCGATATCTCCTTTGCCCAGTTCATCGCCTTTGCTATGTGCATCGTATCTACCGTATCCATACCCCAAAGCTATATTGTATCTATGAGGCCTTCAAGGACACCTCCCGCAGTGGGTGGAAACTGATCCGGGACCACCGGGCCGGAGTTGCCGGACATTCTGTCCCCTCCGGCCGGTGGATTCGTGTGCCATCCTGTCATATTTCCGGGGGAGGGCCGAGGGTGCACAACAGGGCGAGTTATCAGCGTCGCGTGGCCTTTCGCGTCGTTCAAAATATTTTTTTCGTTTTTTATTTCCATTATTTATTTGATTGTTAAATTATTAATATATTTTTTGATGTCAAAACGGTCAATTATGTACTGTTTTTTGAGAATTATGTGGTGTTTAGATGGACATATTATCGGGTAAATCATCAGGGATTGAAGACAGATCACTCATAATCCGGTCGCCATAGCGTCCGAAAAGCAGGTAAATCAAGGAAGACGGAAGTTGTGTTGTCAGTCCTGCCTGGTGTTTTAGCGGTACTTTTTTCTCGGAGGACTTATCAAGCTCTATCCGACCGTCTGTTTTTTTGAGTGGTGATAAGGGTATGGATGAACAGAGGTTCGGACACTCGTTTTCATCAATCAGGACGCGCGGCAACAAATTACTGCGCTCACCAAATATCATCAATAACAGTTTGAATTGCATCCAGTGATAAATTGTGGCCTGGCCTTCATTCATCAGTTCGACAGAGAATCCATAGTTTTCAAGTTCGCGCTTCAGGATCCGGGCATCGGTCGATATCTTTTCCTGGTATTCGCGTTTTTTGTTGGCGGCGCGGTCGGGGTATAGTACAATGTGTTTGTTCCGGGCATCCTGGCCAAAGTATTCAAAGAAAGCTTTTGCCAGCTCCGGTTGCTCATGCGGAGCATAACAGGAAAATTCTTTGATCACCCGGCATTCGCGTCCGAAGTCGCGTTCTTGAGCTACAACCATGGATGAAAAGCTTCCCGGATCATAGCCGACGAGCAGTTCATCATTCCGGTTGTAATATTTCAGGTACCGGGCGGTTAACAGAAAATGTTCTTTCAAGTCAAGACGCAGGATGGAGTCGTATTTGTATCCGTCTGTGTATTGGTGTTTGTGCCGATCATAGGCAGCAAAAAACTTGTTTACGACCTCCCGTTTCCGGATAGCACATATTGCGGTCAGGAACTCATCGATATCCAGCGATTCTAACTGTGTTTTGAAAAATTTCGGGCCAAGGATATCCTTATTACAGAATGAAGATGCCCGGATATAAAAACTTGCATTCCGGCGCATATCGGCCAGGCGCGGTTTCCATAGTGCGATTTTGCGCTGTTCCTTTTCAATTGCAAGGCGTAGAGCCTCAATGGCTACCGGATTCGTTTCATTACGCTGTAACTGTGTGTATTTATAGACATTATACAGGGATTCATTGTAGTCTAATGAAACCGTAACAATTTCTTCGACGCGTTCATGATCCACATTGTTTTCATATTCTTCGAACCAGTTATCTTCTCCCAGGTCGATCCGGGCCGTATCGCTGACACCGGTTATACCCTGATAATAGTGCGATTGCCTGATTTCCGCGCTACTACCACGCAATGAAGGAAAAAGGCGCGTCTTTAATTTTTCCCCTTTATTGTGTTTCATTTCTTCGATGAACGCATGAACACCGCTTCGCCCGGCAACCGACTCCGGCTGATCCGAGCTGACAAGCTGCAGATGATGCCCATCCCGGAATAAGATGCTGTGTTTTGGATAGG
>JAITVS010000387.1 GCA_031285685.1 Tannerella sp. | reverse complement strand
AATAACGCTGACGTTGATTTACCATGCCGTCTTTACAATGATTCAAACTACCACATTTTGGACAATCCATACTTTTTTTCTACAAAGATAGTAAATCTATATGAATTTAACAATGCCTTCATTTTTTATACGCTAAAACAAAAGCATCTTTTTTATCAGGATCAATCTTCTATAAAGAATACCAATAAGAGATAACGAATATACGCCATAACTCAGAAACAACACCGGATTTTTGATCTTTAGTCCGAAAATCATTTTTTAATCATCCGGTAAATATGGTCAAACGCCGCCTGAATCTTTTCGACTTCAATGCCATCCGGTAAAAATATACCGTTATAAGAAAAACCGGAATACAGCTTATGAAATATATTTGCAACAGTATCTGCATCTACCGTATCAAAGATTTCACCTGACAAAATGGCGTTGCTCACCACCTCTTTCCAGATAGCTAATTCTTCCTCTCCCTTTTCAATTGCGATTTTTATATACTCCGGATAATAATAAATAGCCTGGTTTGTTATATTAATGTACGCGAAATCCGCATTTTTAATACCCAATAAAGACATCTGTTCCTTGTACAGTTTTATTTGTTCAACAAAGCTATTGATAAAGGCAGAAAGGCTCTGTTTATCACAATTAAGAATCAGATCCTGATTGAATACATATTTATCCAGAACCTTCTTAAATAAATGCTCTTTGTTCTTCAAATAATAAAAGATAGATCCGCGGGTCAGTTTAGTCACGCGCTCCAAATCCGTAACTGTTACCTGCTCGTATCTCTTCCAGGCAAATAGTTTAAACGACTCTTTTAATATAAAATCTTTTGTATCCGGCTTCATTTTCCCCTCCTTTTTATTTTTTATGCAAATATATAACTTTTTACCCAAATAAAAACACCCTAAAATAAGATTCTTTATTTTTAGTTCAGACTCCAATTTTCCGATTTTAGAAAAACAAATATCATACCAAATATAATTATCACATTATTAATACATTATAGGCTCCTTAGTTTAGATTTCAGAAAATAAGATTAAGGACCAGAGGCTATTAAATTAACTTACTTTGTTACGATTAATTTAAAACCAAACAAAATTATGAAAAAGAAATTCTTATTACTTTTAGGTATCAGTCTTGTAACAATGACAACATTTGCAAACCGGAAAATAGAGATGGAAGCGGACTTAATAGAACCAACAACACGCTCTACGGTTATTGATCCATCAGCATCAAAACCAAATGCGGATGAATACATTTATGCAGACATTGATAACAATGTAATAACTCTGGACTTCATACAATTATCCGGTGCATATGTCACAATGGCAGTTTATGATAGCTCCGGAAACACGGTATTCAGTAAAAATGCAATTGCAGGCTCTGCTTCGGAAGTCATCAATCTGAGTAACTGCGGAAGCGGAGAGTATACTCTTGAAATAATCAGCGCCAAGTTTTATTTCCTGGGTAGTTTTCATATCGACTAAATAAATTTGTGTATATAACATTTTATTTATAGCAATCCCGCGCTTATTTGTTTTTTAGAAGGTATGCCATATTTTTTGGCATACCTTCGATTATTTTTATAGTATACAAAAAAGTATTACTTTTGCCCTTTCAATTATTATGTAGCAACAATGAATCCTCAAATAGAACAAAAATTACGAGAGCGTTCCAAAATAAACCCATATGTCAACTATTTAGGCATTGAACTATTGAAAATAGAAGACGGACTTGTTGAGGCTGTCATGCCGCTCACCGACGAACAGAAACAGTACAGCGGAGTCAGCCACGGTGGCGTACTGGCCGCGTTAGCCGATACAATAGCCGGATATGCAGCCTATACGAAAACACCTCTAGAACAAGACGTGTTAACGGCGGAAATGAAAATATCCTACCTGCGTGCGGCATGGGGCAAAGTGTTACGGGCCAAAGGATATTCCGTCAAATCAGGCCGGAAACTGCATTTCTGCGAATGCGAGATCTACTGCGACGAAAAACTCGTTGCGAAAGCTTCGGGAACCTTCTGTGTCGTTGAACCACAGGTATAACACCCCTGTTTAGCGCCGGGAAACAGGCTCATCATAAATCCATAACAGGACCAGCTTTTTACTATCCTTCAACAAAGAATCGGCTTTTCGCATCGCCGCATCCGAAATAACAGGACATCCGAGGCTGTATCCCAACGGTAAATGAGATGGATATATATCCCGGTCCGGAATCGGGCTATGCGAATGAAGTACAACAATACGTTTATAAGCATTGCTGTTCGTAAAATCCTGCCCATGCAATTTGTAGTGGATATGGATTCCATACTGGCTATACGACGAAACACCTATTTTATAACGTCCGGGCGATGAACAATAACTCCCCCCGTCATTACTATACACCGGCTTTTCCGGAGTACTCTCCCACCCCATGCCGTGAGCGCACAAACTGGAATAGAGGACTGTATCTTTTTCAAAATCCCATACAAAGAAACGCTGCTTTCCGGAATGGATCCTAAAATTTACCAACATACAATACTGTTCGCTGAAGCCTTTCGACTTGCAGTACCCTTTCGCCGAATCTGCTTTCAGCCGCAAGTGTTCCAGCAACAACTCCCGATCCGGTTTTCTATCCGAATAATCCGCCGAAAGAATTACTTCTTTTGCATCTTTGCCACCGGCAGACTGCTGCCTGAAACAGGAGCCCCCGGCTGCCATAAAAAAACATGATATCAATATAAGTATGACTTTCATCCCGTATCTTTTATAAAACACCCTGTCTCCGTAAATCAAAACAATCACAAAGACAGGGTATTTTCCCTATTTCTTTAATGGCAGATAATTATAAATAACATATTTATTATCGGAAGTAACAAGTTCAGTCAGAGCTTTGAATTCATCGTCCTCATCGGATGAACCACCCGACCAGAAACGGCGGCCTAATTCAAAGTCCTTATAATATGTACCCCAGTCCGAATAACTGTTACGAACGGTGGACAGTATACCCGAAAGTAATGCTTCTCCTTCTTCTATCGTCAACCACTCAAGTCCTTGTCCGTAATAAACCAGGTTGGCAGCCCTCACATAATCCCAGGCTTTTATTCCTGTTGGCGATATCACATCATAATGATCAATCACAAACTGTATATCATCATCATCGGCGCCATCCACACTGAGACTTTCCGCATCGGCCGACTTTCCTCCGGCCTGCTTTACAGCATCGTATATCTTCTGAAATTTCACACTATGACGCCCTGCCTGCAAGCTTGCTATCATCTCTGACAGTCCGTCTTTATCGTTTACATCCCACCAGTCGCGCAGCCCTCGCTTCATATCCGACTTGCCCATATCGCTGTAAGGATTGACCATAATTTCAAGATACGCATTATGCAGACGTTTCACAAAACCGGATCCTTCCGGAACATAGCCTTCAAGCTGTGTTATCAGATTCCGGCCGGAATCTCCGTATCCGTAATAAACATAAATTCCGGCAAGCATATAACCGGCCAATTTTTCATCTTCGATCGTTTTGGAATCATCTCCCCCACACGATACCACAGAAACACCACACATTGCCATGGTAACAACTACCGTAAAACATTTAAACAAGTACTTTTTCATACATCTTCGCTTTTTAATGAGTTTATTTATAATTGCAATTCATATATCATATGATGCGCATACAGACCATTTTCCATAATTTTCTCACAAAAATACATTTTTTCCAAAAGTCAGAATCAAAATAAAGCTTCATTCCGCTAATATTCCTTCTGAAAATGAATCAATATGTCGCTTTGCTTCCATTCCGGATTGTCAATCGCCTTACGAAATTATGTAAATCAATTATTAATTCTGAAAGGAAACAATAAAAAAAACATTTTTTTGCATTATATTCAATTTTCACTATATTTGCCAAAGGCTTACGCGATATCCGGACATCAAAACTGCTCCATGGAAAAAAGATGTAGTGATAAGGCTTTCATAACATTCAAAACTATTTATTTTTTTCACAAACCCATGAATACAAAACATTTTATAACAAGAACAATCTGCTTTTCGATAAGCGCTTTCATCGGTATACACACGGGATCGTCACAAGAAGTTTCACCGGAGATTCCGCGTGATACTTCGTATACA
>JAITVS010000377.1 GCA_031285685.1 Tannerella sp. | reverse complement strand
AATAAAAAAAACAAGGCTGGACACTTCTTTTTAATGGTGAAAACCTGGACGGATGGGTATCTATAGGAAAGGATATGCCCCCGGAAAAAGGCTGGACGGTTGAAGACGGAGCGATCATTGTGAATAAAGGCGGCCGTCAGCGGGGCGGAGATATCATCACAAAAGAGCAGTTTTCGGAATTTGATCTTTGTTTTGAATTCAAGTTGACAAAAGCGGCGAACAGCGGCGTGAAATACCTTTTTGCGAAATATGAAAAAGGCGGTTGGCTGGGAAATGAATATCAGGTACTCGATGATGATTTTCATCCCGATGCGAAGGCCGGGCGCGACGGTAACCGGAAAACCGCGTCTTTGTATGATGTATTGCCGGCCGGAAAGAAAAAAATGAAACCTACCGGCGAATGGAACCAGGGTCGCGTCGTTGTGAAAGGTTCAATCGTAACACATTATCTAAACGGTAAAAAAGTACTGAGCTATGACCGTAGCAGCAAAGAATATGAAGAAGCCTGGAAATTGAGTAAGTTTAAAGATACAGAACCGATGTTCGGTTGCGTTGAAAAAGGACATATACTATTGCAGGATCATGAAGATGAAGTTTCTTTCAGAAATATTAAAATTAAAAATTCAGTAAAAAAATGAAGAGACAAATATTATTTGCTGTCTTTTTGTTTATAGAGTTTTTTTCCTTTTTTATGCAAGGTCAGAACCCTATCGTACAAACGATGTATACGGCGGATCCGGCTCCGATGATCTATCAGGATACGTTGTTTGTTTTTGTCGGGCACGATGAGAATGACGCGCCGCCGAACGCGTACCTGATGCGGGAGTATCGCGTTTATTCAACCGTTGATATGGTTAACTGGACTGATCATGGCGCCGTATTGAAAACCGGTGAAGTCAGCTGGTCTGCCGGGGACGCGAGCGCTGCCCAATGTATCGAGCGGAACGGCAAATTTTATTTTTATATATCTACTCAAAACAATACGCCCGGTTCCGGTGGGGTCTCCGTAGGTGTAATGGTCTCCGACCATATTGATGGCCCGTATAAAGACGTATTGGGAAAAGCGTTGGTGACAAATCAGATGACGACATTTGCGCGTCACAGTTGGGATGATCTTGACCCGACGGTATTTATCGATGATGACGGACAAGCTTATCTTTATTGGGGGAATGGCGCCTGTTACCGGGCAAAACTGAACGAAGACATGGTATCTCTCGCCGGGCCGGTCATACCCTTGAATGTCCGTGACCAATCAGCATTTGGAGTTAGTTTTACCGAAGCTCCGTGGGTTTACAAAAGAAATGGTATGTATTATATGATTTATGCCTCCGGATTTCCGGAATCTATTCATTACACCACCGCATCAGAACCGGAAGGTCCATGGACTTACCGTGGCGTAGTGATGCCTCTTGAAGGCGGCAGTAATACCAATCATCCGGGAATAATTGATTATAAGGGTCATTCTTATTTTTTCTATCACAATGACAAATTACCTGGAGGACATAGTTACCAACGTTCGGTGTGTGTGGAACAGTTCGAATACAATGCGGACGGAACAATTCCGCAAATGACAATGACGGATGGCATAGCCAAAGGTGTCGGTGTCTTAAATCCTTATGTGCGGACGGAAGCAGAGACAATAGCGTATGCTGAAGGAGTCAGGGTTGAGGGACAAAAATGTACGGGTATCTATGTGACTTCTATACATGACGGCGATTATATCAAGGTCAGAAATGTTGATTTCGGAATAAAGGGAGCATCCGGATTTTCGGCCTGTACATCCAGCCGTTATTTCGGCGGGACGATTGAATTGCGGCTGGATGGCCTTGACGGAAAGATAATCGGAACCCTTCATACTTCATATACCGGAGAATGGGATCGCCGGATAGTGGAATCTGTTGAAATCAGCGGAGCCACCGGCGTACATGACCTTTTTCTGGTCTTTAAAGGCAGAACGCCACATGAGTTGTTCCATTTTGACTATTGGATGTTTTCCGAATAATGATATTATCAGGGAATTGTAAGACTTTACAGGAGAAAAATTATATTTTTGCAATACAACTAAACAAATCAATAACATGAATGACATGAAAAAAATGACCGCTTTTATTTTTTCTTCTCTATTCTTTCTTTTGGGATGTGAGGGAAGCAAACAAATTCAGGCTACTTTTACCAATCCGGTGATTTACGCCGATGTACCTGATATTGACGTGATCCGGATTGGAAGCGATTACTACATGGTCAGTACGACGATGCACCTGATGCCCGGCGTACCCATCATGAAATCGAAAGATCTTGTGAACTGGGAAATCATCAGCTATGTCGTGCCGGAAATCAAAGACAGCCCGGCTTATGACCTGGAAGACGGGGATGTGTACGGGCAAGGGCAGTGGGCATCCTCTCTCCGCTATCATAAAGGCAAATTTTATGTATTCTTTGCAACCAACCGTCCTCAGAAAACATACATTTATAGCGCTGTTGATCCGGCAGGTGAATGGGAAAAAGTGATGGACCTGAATGAACGATATCACGATACATCTCTGTTTTTTGACGATGACGGCCGGATTTATATTGCCGGAGGAGCCGGTAATATCCGTTTGCGGGAGTTGAATAGCGATTTGTCGGGAGTGAATGAGGAAGGCATTGATGTCGAAGTTATTAATGGTGGTGAACGTGATCTCAAGGGGTTGTTGGAAGGTACGCACCTTTGTAAGTACAATGGTAAATATTATATGTTCCTGATCTGGTGGCCGCGGGGTGGTATCCGTACCCAGCTTGCTTTCCGTTCGGATAAAATAGAAGGGCCTTATGAACAGAAAGTGATCTTATCCGACGACATGGATCGTAAAGGCGCCGGCGTGGCGCAAGGCTGCATTATCGATACGGAGAATGGGGATTGGTATGGATTTTTGTTCCAGGACCGCGGCGCTGTAGGGCGTGTTCCTGTATTGATGCCCTGCTGGTGGGAAGACGGATGGCCTATGCTTGGTGATGCGGAAGGAAAAGTTCCGTTGGTGATGAATATGCCTGTTTCGGAACAAAAAGCAACGCCATTGGTGATCAGCGATGATTTCAAATCATCAAAGCTGGTTCTTAACTGGCAATGGAATCATAATCCGGATAACAGCCTGTGGTCACTGACCGAGCGGGAGGGATATATGCGCCTGAAAACCGGTAAGGTCGTACAAACCCTGTTTGAGGCTCGGAATATGCTGTCGCAGCGAACCGAAGGTCCGGCGTGTAAAGGTATCATCTCTTTAGACGTATCAAAAATGCAGGACGGCGATATCGCCGGATTAAGCGCTTATTGTTCCGAGCCCGGAATTATTTCCGTAAATATGGAAGAGGATAAAAAATACCTGGTGATGACAGACCGGACTACGGAAAAAGAGCGAGTAGAGCTGTCCGGAAATATTGTTTATCTTCGCCTGGATTGTGATTTTAATGAGGGCACGGATAAGGCAAACTTCTATTATAGTCTGAATAATAAAGATTGGATTAAGCTCGGAACCGAATTTCAAATGGTTTATAACCTGAGGCATTTTATGGGTAACCGTTTTGGAATTTTTAATTATGCAACTAAAAATCCGGGAGGTTATGTGGATATTGACTTTTTCGAATATACGAGAATTCATTAATCCTTGCGAATTCTATGTCATCTTAGTGTTAAAGTTTTAATTTTGTATGTATGAAAAAAGTTCTGTTTATTATTTTATGGGGATTGATCGTTACTCCTGTTTTATTTGGCAGGAATAATCAGTATGATTATCCGTTTCAGAATCCCGGATTACCGGTTGAAGAGCGTGTGGGAAATTTACTGTCTCTTTTAACGCCGGAAGAAAAGGTCGGTTTGATGATGAACTCATCAAAAGCGGTCCCTCGTTTGGGTATTCCGGATTATGACTGGTGGAATGAAGCGTTGCATGGAGTGGCGCGTTCGGGACTGGCAACCGTATTTCCGCAGGCAATCGGTATGGCTGCCACCTGGAACGAACCGGAACATCTGCAAACATTTGAAATCATTTCCGATGAGGCAAGGGCTAAGTACAATGAAGCTGTGCGGAATAATAACAGAGGACGTTACTACGGATTGTCATTCTGGACGCCGAATATCAATATCTTCCGGGATCCGCGTTGGGGACGCGGACAGGAAACATACGGCGAAGACCCTTACCTTACGACAAGACTGGGGGTCGCGTGTGTGCAGGGTTTACAGGGCAACGATCCGAAATATTTCAAAACGCACGCTTGCGCGAAGCATTATGCTGTTCATAGCGGTCCGGAGTGGAACCGGCACTCGTATGATGCAATCGTTTCGGGACGTGATTTGTGGGAAACCTACCTGCCTGCATTCAAGGCGCTTATACAGGAAGCGAACGTACAGGAAGTGATGTGTGCCTACAATGCTTACGAAGGAAAACCCTGTTGCGGAAGTGATGCTCTTTTGACGGATATTCTCCGCAACAAATGGCAATATGAAGGAATGGTCGTATCGGATTGTTGGGCTATCAATGACTTTTTTGTTCCTGAAAATCACGGAACCCACCCGACTCCTGCCGCGGCTGCAGCCGATGCCGTGATTCATACAACCGACCTGGAGTGCGGAAGCTCGTATGAAAATCTGTTGGAAGCGCTGAACGAAGGGTTGATCACACAGGAACAGGTCGATATATCCCTGCGTCGTATTCTTCGCGGCTGGTTTGAATTGGGTATGTTAGATCCGGAAGAGATCGTACCCTGGAGCAAATTGCCTTATTCGGTGGTAGACTCCCGGAAACATCGCGAACAGGCGCTTAAGGTGGCGCATGAATCCATGACGCTTCTCAAGAATGAAGGCAATCTATTGCCGCTTGATAAGAAAATACGGAAAATAGCCGTGATTGGGCCGAATGCCGCTGACAGTACGATGTTATGGGGTAATTACAACGGTTTTCCGTCATCGACCGTTACAATTCTTGACGGGATAAAAGCAAAACTGCCGGATGCGGAAATTATTTATGATAAGGGTTGTGACCTGGTTGATCCATGGGTAAGAACATCTCTTTATGAGAATTTTACGAGCAATGCGAAAGGTGAAAAAGGATTGTATGTCGAGTTTTATAATAATAACGAATTAAAAGGAGAGCCGGCCGCCAAAGTGGTTAATGCGGTGGGTATTAATTATAATAATTCGGGTGGAACCGCTTTGGCTCAGGGTGTGAACATGGATAATACGTCTACCCGCATATCGGGAGTATTTACGGCTCCTTACACGGGGCAGGTCGCTTTTTCCGCGCGTACATCCGATGGCTATAAACTGTTTATCGATGATAAGGAAGTAATGGCTCAGACCGGACGCGAAGCTTTTATACCTTCGGAATATATGATGAATGTCGTAAAGGGTCAGAAATATAAAGTGAAACTGGAACATTTACAGACAGGCCGGCGGGTACATATTGATTTTTCAGTTTATCACAAGGAGCAAATTGAGTTTTCCGGTTTGACGGCGAAAATAAAAGATGCGGATGCGATTATTTATGCCGGAGGTTTATCTCCGCGCTTGGAAGGGGAAGAAATGCCTGTAAGTCAGGAAGGATTTAAGGGAGGTGATAAGGTTTCGATTGATTTACCGGATGTACAGCGCCGTATTTTGGCCGATTTGAAAAAAACGGGCAAACCTGTTGTCTTTGTCCTTTGTACCGGTAGTTCGCTTGCTTTGGAGCAGGATGAGAAGAATTACGATGCATTGCTTTGTGCCTGGTATGGCGGTCAGGCTGCCGGAACAGCCGTAGCGGATGTTTTGTTTGGCGACTATAATCCGGCGGGACGTTTGCCGGTTACATTTTATAAAACACTGGCACAGTTAGACGATGCGTTGGCTAAGACCAGTGACCTTACACGTCAGGGTTTTGAAAATTACGACATGACGGGGCGTACATACCGCTATATGACGGAAGCTCCATTGTATCCGTTCGGACATGGGTTAAGTTATTCCGTGTTTAATTACGGAAATGCGGTTCTTAACAATCATAGAGTGAAAGCAGGCGAAGGATTTACCATAACAATCCCCGTGACAAATACATCCGCACATGCCGGTGATGAGGTTGTTCAGGTTTATGTCAGACGGAATAACGATCCCTTGGCTCCGGTTAAGTCTTTGCGCGCATTTCAGCGAATACGCATTGAACCCGGCCAGACAAAACAGGTTGAGTTAAAAATTGAACCGGAATCGTTCGAATTTTACGATGCGTCGGCGGACGGACTTGTAGTAAAACAAGGTGGTTATACCCTTTTGTACGGAGGAACGTCTGCGGATTCGGGACAAAAAAGTGTGGATATTTCGGTTGAGTTGTAAAAGAAAATGCTTATTTTATGTTGTTTTTTGTGAAATACGGATTAAAGTAGAAAAACTGATATATAACATTCTGAATTATTGTCTAATAGAAAAATATTTTATTATTTTTGCACCTGAACGTATCGCACAGATATGAATATTGTCGAAATATCAATTATTTAAATTAAATACCATGGCAAGAAAAGTTACTTTATACACAGCGCAATGGGGGGATATGCCTCTTGAAACGATTTGTTCGAAAGCGAAAGAATTCGGATACGATGGTCTTGAACTGGCCTGCACGGAAAATCATCTGGATATCGGAAAGTTAAGTCAGGAATATTGCGACAGTGTAAAAAATATGCTTACGAAATACGGGCTCGAATTGTATACGATTTCCAATCATGCGGTCGGACAATGTGTTTGCGACCGAATAGACAATCGGCATAAGTCCATTCTTCCCGCGCGTATATGGGGAGACGGTGATCCTGAAGGAGTCCGGCAAAGAGCTGCCGAAGAAATGATCCGGATAGGGGAAGCCGCTAAAATGCTGGGAGTAAATACGGTGGTAGGGTTTACCGGTAGTCCGGTCTGGCATCTGCTTTATTCTTTTCCGCCGGTAACTCCGGATGAAATAAAGGCTGGATTTAAGGAAGTGGCGGACCGGTTCAAACCGATCGTGGATTCTTATCAGAAGAACGGGGTGAGATTTGCCCTTGAGGTTCATCCGACAGAGATTGCTTTTGATATTTCATCCGCACAGACTTTGCTGGAAGCGATAGACAATCATCCGGCTTTCGGATTTAACTACGACCCGAGCCATCTGGGATATCAGGGAGTCGATTATGTCGCTTTTATCGAGTTATTTGCCCACAGAATATTTCATGTTCACATGAAAGATGTATGGTGGTCGGATACTCCTACGCGTGCCGGAGTTTTCGGCGGACATCTGCCGTTCGGCCATCCTGACCGTTTCTGGGATTTTCGCAGTATGGGGCGTGGAAAGATAAATTTTGAAGAAATCATACGCGCATTAAACCGGATTGATTATCAGGGGCCTCTTTCTGTTGAGTGGGAAGATAACGGAATGGATCGTGAACATGGAGCTGCCGAATCGCTGCAGTTTGTTAAGAAGATAGACTTTAAACCATCCAATGTCGCTTTTGACGCAGCATTTGAGAAAAAATAAAAATCAGATATCATAATCAATTAAAATATAAACGATAAACACAATGGCAAAAGGAAAAATTTCAAGGAGACAG
>JAITVS010000313.1 GCA_031285685.1 Tannerella sp. | reverse complement strand
GCCATGGCAGCTAAACTGGGGATGGATCTGCAACCTTCACAAATGACGGAAAAAGAGTATGAATTTTCCCAAAATGCGATCCGGACCTATAAAGAGATACGCAAGACAATCCTGATGGGTGATTTATACCGTATACTTTCTCCTTACAAAAACAACCGTACCGCATATATGTATGTGAATGAAGCCCAAAACGAGGCTGTTGTATTTAATTTTCTGGTGAGAAAAGAAGTATATCCCAAACCATCAACAATTGTATTACAAGGACTCGATCCCGAAAAAACATATAAATTAACTGAAATCAACAAAGATCCGGATGACTGGTCACGGTTCACAAAATACGACAATAAAGTCTTCAGTGGAAATTATCTGATGACTGTGGGTTTAAATTTTGCCATGTATAATGAAATGGAAAGTCTGGTTTTCAAACTCAGTGAAGTGAAGTAACATTTCAATTTACAAGAGAGGATTTAACATCAGGCATAGCAAAAGGAGATTATTCTACATTTGTGCTATTTATTGACAAATTCGTAGTTGTTTTCCTATCTTATTATAGCATATATTTGTAAATACAATGAAATAACAATAATTATTGTTTTTTTAAACCATTTAAACTAAACAGTATAACATAGATAAATTAATTTAATTTCACACCCTATGAGAAAGACACATTTTTTAATCATTTATTTGTTTTTATTTTGTTGCACATCTGTTTTTGCACAAAATATCACAGTTAGCGGAACGGTAACAGAAGCATCCTCTTCAGAACCGTTGACAGGAGTATCCATAAAAGTAAATGGCACTACAATGGGAACCATTACGGATATTGATGGAAATTACAACATTTCCATACCGGAAAATGCGACATTGACATTTAGCTACATTGGCTACCTAACCAAAGAAATTGCCGTAAAAAATCAAACAACCATCAACGTTTTATTAGAAGAAGACTTACAAAGCCTGGATGAAGTCATTATTGTCGGGGTTTCCTTAAAGAAAAGCGACTTAACCGGCGCTGTGGGGAGCGTCAGCAGCAAAGTGCTGGAAGAAAAACCCGTAACAAGCATTAATCAGGCGATTCAGGGACGTGTTGCCGGGGTTTTAATCAACAGTGCGGCAAAGCCGGGAGATAATTCCAGCATTAAAATCCGTGGTATCAATACAATCAACGGTGCAACAGATCCTATCTATGTAGTAGATGGTCTGGTTATGGATAATTTCGGTGGCGGATTCAACTCTGTCAACCTGAATGATGTAGCATCTATCGAAATCCTGAAGGATGCTTCTGCCACAGCTTTGTATGGTTCAAGAGCTGCTAATGGGGTTGTACTGATAACAACTAAAAAAGGAAAAAAGGGGGAAGGAAAAGTTAGTTATGACGGCTGGATTGGTGTACGTTCTTATGCCAATACTCCGGAAAAAATGAACTCCAAACAACTTTTTGAACTGAGAAGGGATGCTGCACTTAACAGCTATAAAGCAAACTATCCGAATGCAACCCAGTCCCAACTTGATGCATTTATGCAAAACAGGGTAATGACAGCTTACGACCCGACTTCCGGAACCGGAGGCTTTGTTTTCGGACAATACGAATTGGATGCATACAATAATCCAAACTTCAAGGATTATGATTGGCTTGATGAAGTGACACGTAACGGTGTTGAACAAAACCATGCGGTAAGTTTTACAGGAGGTAGTGAAAGCGGATCTTTCTATCTCAGTTTTGGCTATTCAAATCAGGAAGGTATGGTCAAAAAACTGAGCAACGAGAGATATTCCGGACGTATTAATGCTGATTATAATGTTAAATCATGGTTAAAAGTCGGCACAAATACATCTTATACAAGAGAGCAGTCGGAAATATTCGACAATGATGATGTATTTGACAAAGCCCGCGGAGCAAATGCCATGCTGGCAATCAGTGATGTCCTTACCCTGAATTACGGAGATTTCTATGATCAGAATTATTTCAATCCGTTGAACACACTGAAAATAGACAACGACCGTACACGTAACCGCATAATCTCTTCTAACTTTCTCAACATCAATCCTTTGGAAGGGTTAAATTTTCGATCAACTTTCTCCATGAACTTTCTGGAAGAATCAACGCTCAGATATACGCCAAACGATATCCAGCAAGCCATCCGCTATGCACATCATGGTGAAGCCATGCATAAAAGAGACCAACGGATGATGTGGCAATGGGATAATACCATCTCTTACGATAAAACATTTGGTATTCATAGAATTAATGCGATGATTGGTACCAGTTCCTCAAAGATTAATCGCAATTATACAGAAGTAACCGGAAGGGGTTTTGACAATAATATTTTTTCCTACTACAATCTGGGAGCTTCCAATTTCTTAGGAAACCGTTCGATTGGTTCCGATTTCACCGCGTCATCATTGACGTCCTATTTCGTCAGAGCAAATTACTCTTATGCCGGAAAATATTATGCAACGGCAACTGCGCGCTATGACGGTTCTTCCAAATTCTCCGATGGTAATAAATGGGGACTATTCCCTTCGTTCTCTTTAGCCTGGAATTTGGCAGAAGAAGACTTTATGAAAGACCTGAATATCTTCGACCAGTTAAAGATGCGCTTTGGCTTCGGTATGGTAGGAAACCAGGAAATTGACGACTATTCTTTCCTGACGCTCTATAAGCCTTCGGTTACGGAAGGTGAAACAACTTATGGTACGGGCGACAAAAAAGGAAACGGTAACATATCATGGGAGTCCCAACGACAATTTAATCTGGGAGTAGACATGGGATTCCTTTCAAATAAGATCCGTGCATCCGTTGATCTTTTCCATATTACAAACGACGACTTGCTGATGACCCGTACTATTAATACATCATCCGGTTTCAAAACAATGGTAGAAAATATCGGTGCTATTGAAAACAAGGGACTTGAAATAACATTGGATGTTACGGCTGTCGAAACAAGGGATTTATTGTGGAATGTATCAGCCAATTTTTCGGCAGATAAAAATAAAGTAACTAAATTGTATGGTGACAACGACTATATCCTAAACTATGACGGAGACCGAAACCTGCAAAAAGAAGGAAATCTGTTTATCGGGAAATCACGCAATACCATTTATATCTGGAAAACCGGAGGTATCGCACAGGAAGAAGATATGGAACGTCTGAATAAAATCGATTGGTCTGGTCGAAATGTAAATCCGGGCGATTTGTATCCTCAGGATTTATCCGGTCCTGATGGCGTTCCTGATGGAAAAATAGATGACTATGACCGCGTAATTGTAGGTTCTACTGATCCTAAATTCTATGGGGGATTTGCTACGGATTTAACATACAAGGGTATCACATTGAATGCAGTATTCAACTATTCCGTTGGAGCTAAAAAATTAAGCTATCTATACGAAACAATGATCGGAAGTACGGGGAAAAGTCTTGCTTCTGTCGATCTGTTAGATCGCTGGACACCGGAAAATACCACGGCTAAATTCCCTCGCCCGATGCTTGATGATCCGAGCGATGATAAAAATTATAACACATTTTCTGCCAGCAATATGGATCATTCTGTACAAAATGCCTCATTCCTCCGTATGTCAACTTTAACACTAGCTTATGCGTTTCCCAAGAAGATGGTAAATAACCTGAAAATTGACAATCTCCGCGTATATACTACAGCGTCCAACTTATTCTGCATAACTCCTTATAAAGGTTATGACCCGGAAACAGGAGACTGGTATCCACCTACAAAAATGTTTGTATTCGGTCTTAATCTGACTTTTTAAGGCGCTTAATAACATGAGTAATTAATTATAAATGAATTCAATGATGAAAAACATTAAAATAAATATATTCGCAATGGCATTCGCTTCTCTATTTGCAATGGGAATATCGTCATGTTCCGATTTCCTGGAAGAAATGCCCAAGACAGCTTTAACCCCCGAACAGGTTTACACTGATTTAAATGTGTTGGAACCTACTGTAGACGGATTATACACTTCCTACAGAAAATCCAAAGAAGGTCGTGTCGGACTGACCTTCACCCTGCTTGGACTTGATGAAACAAAACAGGGAATCGTACAAATGAGCGATCCAAGCCAGGCCGGTCTGGATTATTATGACGGAATGCTGAATGGTACGTCTTCACAAATCAGCTCCATGTGGTACAAAAGATGGCCAATGATTAATACGGCAGCATTATCTATCCGTGGATTAGAACTTCTGTTCGAATCCGACGCGGATGAAGCTACCCGGAACAAAATCCGGTTACTCAGGGCAAATGCCTGTTTTATACGTGCATTGGCTATGTTCGAACTTACGATGTATTGGGGCGAAGTCCCGGTTATTGAAATCACTGATCTGGACGATCCGGAAGTAGACATGGGGAGAAAATCACTGGACATTGTATGGAAACAGATCTTCGACGATCTTACCTATGCATCGGAACACTTGGACGACGGCAAACAGACCGGATCAAGAGCTACAAAAGGAGCATCAATCGCAATGTTAGGCAAAGTCTTTATGTATGCACCTGCAAGTAGCGGATACCGGGACTTTGGTAAAGCCATCGGGTATTTCGAAAAAATAAAAGGAAATTACAGCCTGGAACCAAGCTATGAAAAGATGTTTGATGAATATGCCACACTGGAATTCAACTCCAATGAATCCATTTTTGAAGTAGATTTTATCTGTAACAGTACCGGACCGAATTACTGGCAATGGGACATGGGATCCAGAACATTGGCAAACCTCGGTGAATCCTGCTATATCGGAGGTTATGACGTAGCTCTTCCTACCGAATACGGCTACAAGATGAAATCGGACGGTGGCGTATGGGAAGACGGAGACCAGCGCAGGGATGCAAGTATCCGTACTGACTTCACTTATCGTGGACAGGAATATACTACTCCATCCTGGGGAGCTGACGAATTGGATCCCCATATCAAAAAATGGGAAGACAGACGCCTTGATAAATGGACATCTAACGCTCTCGCTGCAGAGGCGACTTCCGGCAGAAGCTTTTACTGGTCTGGTAAAAACTATATGTATCTGCGCTTTGCCGATATCCTTCTATGTTATGCGGAATGTTTAAATGAAACCGGCCGTACCGGAGAAGCGATTGAAATTGTAAATCAGGTACGTACACGCGCATGGGGAGGAAGTCTCCCTGCGGACAAAAGGTGGAGCGGATTGTCACAAGACCAGTTCCGTACGGAAATCATGGATGAACGTATGCGTGAACTCTGCTTCGAAGGGTGGCGCCGGATGGACCTGATCCGCACAGACAATTTTGTAAAACTGATTAAGGAACGTAATCCATGGGCCAAAGAGAAAGGAACAATTAGTGAATATCATAAACTTTGGCCGATTCCTGAAGACGAGATAAAGAACAATCCGTACATGGAAATGGGCGTAGATCAGAATCCGGGTTACTAAACCAACATATTCTACTAAAAGGGGGCGTTTATAGTGCGTCTGTAACACGCCCCCTTTCTTTCCTATCTGAAACAGGAATTTTAAAATCAAAAACAAATGAACAAATCATTAACCCTAATAATAACCTTTTTACTTAGCTTAAGCTATATTCACGCTTCTGATTATGAGGTCATTTCACCCGACAATCGATTAAAAGTAATATTACACATCGATGGGGGTACCAATTATGAAATCTGGCACGGAGAAAAGCAACTCATATCGCCTTCACTCATCGCCCTGAATCTTTCCGATGGAACTATTGTCGGAGCAGGCACCGTAAAAGACACCCGCACGGAAAGTGTAAATAATCAAATCGATGTTCTTATCGGAAAAAACAAATCATTAACGGAAGCGTATAACGAACTAACCGTAGAATACAATGAGAAATACAAGCTTATCATCAGGGCATATAACGAAGGAATCGCTTACCGCTTTGTGACGGATTTCGACAAAGAAATCACAATCAACAGCGAGGATGCCGTATTCAATTTTTCAGCAACAACGAAAGTCTATTTCCCCGAATGTGATACAAACACAAGTGACGAAACCGGCGACGGAGGAAAAAAATATCCGATACATCAGGGGTTTCGTAACTTTGAAAGAACATACAACACATATACAGCTCCTATAGCCATAAGTATTAACAAATTTTCCGTGACACCGGTACTCTTTGAATACACGGGAACACCTTACAAAGTTGCTATAACAGAAGCCGATACATACGATTATCCGGGTATGTATATGGAACGCAACGGGGCGAGGTCCATGCGCGGCATGTGGGCCGGATACCCTAAAAAGGTAATAGACCCGGATAATTACTATTCCAACCATTTAGTTTATGAACGCGAAGATTTCATCGCCCGGACAGATGGAAGCCGTACCTTTCCGTGGCGCGTTATCATCGCAACCGACGACGATAAATCACTTCTTAACAACGAACTGGTATACCTATTGGCCGAACCATCCCGTATAGACGATACCTCCTGGATACAACCGGGAAAATCAGCCTGGGAATGGTGGCACAAAGCCATGCTCGAAGGAGTATCCTTTCCGGTAGGAAACAATAACCTGAGCGTTGAAATGTATAAATACTATATCGACTGGGCCGCCCAAAACGGTATTGAATACATGACATTAGATGCCGGATATCAGGAAAGCTGGCTTCTGCAGATATGTAAATATGCCGAAGAAAAAGGAGTTAAAATCATTGTCTGGACATGGGCAAGTTGTGTAAACGAATACCCTGGGGATTGGATCAGACGTATGAAAGTGCGCGGAGTCTCGGGGGTTAAAATCGACTTTTTCGAACGCAACGACCAGCTTGCCATGCGCTGGGGGCATGAATTTGCCCAACGGCTTGCCGACAACCAGATGGTCGGCTTATTTCACGGATGCCCCGTACCGACCGGATTAAACCGCACCTATCCGAATATTCTGAATTTTGAGGCTGTTCGCGGAGCGGAAGACAATTTCTGGAGAAGCATTGTAACTCCGGATTATCATACCCTGTTCCCTTTTATCCGTTCCATAGCCGGACCGGAAGATTATACACCGGGGTCTATGCGAAACACAACTGCTGAAAATTTTCGGCCGATAGATATCGACAATACCGTACCAATGAGTATGGGAACACGCGCACATGAATTATCCATGTACGTAATTTTTGATCAATGGCTTGGATACCTTTGTGACTCACCTACCGAATACAATAAGTTTCCGGATATACTGGATTTTCTTTCGTCTGTTCCCGCAGTATGGGATAAAACAGTTCCGTTAGACGCTCAACTTGGTAAGTATATCCTGATGGCAAAACAAAAAGGAGATGAATGGTACGTAGGTGGAATGACAAACTGGGATGCGCGGTCAATCGAAGTTAATTTCGATTTCCTCCCTTCGGATGTATCATACGATGCTGTGATTCTGAAAGACAGCCCCGAATTCGGGAATGAACCGAAGAAATACATAAACGAGACCAAAACCATTACTAAAAACACCAAACTTTCAATCGATATGGCCAAAGGAGGCGGGTTTGTCGTTCGGCTCAGAAAACAGGGTCAGAGCAGTAATGAAACCGTTGGAAAAAGTGTTTTTTCTGTTTATGCAGACAGGACAACAGGAACACTCCATATAAAAACGAACGATAGTTTTCAGGCCTTAACCGTATACGACCTGTCCGGAAAATGCCTGTTCACGGAAAACTATAACAACGGTACAAATGCCGAAATAATAAATATTTCTAAATTAGATAGAGGAATTTATATAACCAACTTACAAACAAAACAGAAAACAGAGAGTTTTAAATTCATTTACTAACAACTTAAATTTATTGAGTATGAAGACAAGTTACTTTTTAAAAAAATCAGGTGCATTGGCAATATCTTTCATGTTTGCGTTGTCATTTCAATCAAACGCGCAAAAACAAGCAACCATTGATGGTATTATTTATCAGGTTGTAGAAGTTGAAGGCGGTGATAATTATGCAGAAACAGTTCCTCTGGCTTGGAATGGAGATAAGGTGGTTCCGTATACAGCGGAAACAATCGCTATTCCGGCGAAAGTGACCATTGACGGAACAGAATTCTTCGTAAAAAAAATCGGTGATCACTCCATGCGTGAAAATCCGAATCTGAAATCCATTACTTTACCGGAAGGGTTGGAAATTATTGGTAACAGTTCATTTGCACAATGTCCTGAAATAACGGAGGTGGTGGTTCCCGCTACGGTAAAATCCATTGAAGACTGGGCTTTTTACGGATGTTCCAAACTTGCAAAAATAAACATTCCGGATGGTATAACTGCTATTACCGAACACACTTTTCAGGAAACAAACCTGACAAGCATTGAATTACCAGCCAGTGTAACATCTTTGGGTACATGTGCGTTTCAGACAGCCAGAAAGTTAGCATCTATTAATCTCGAAAACATAACGGAAATCAAATCCTGGGCTTTAGGTGAAACAGCATTAACATCTGTAGATCTTTCAAATATAAAAAGTATTGGAGGCGCCGCTTTCTATACTTGTCCGGAATTGGAAACCGTTCTTTTGGGAGAATCCAAAATAATACAGACAAGCGAATGGACATTCCAGAATTGTCCGAAACTTACAAAAGTAACACTACCTAACACATTGGAAAGTATTGATGGAGGAGCTTTCTCTGGCTGTTCTGCCCTTAAGTCTGTTGTTATACCTAATTCCGTTCAGTTCTTAGGTGCCTGGGCTTTTGAAAAATCAGCTATCACAGAAATTTTCGCTTCATGGGAAAATCCGGAAGATTTGATTACCGACGAAAATATATTCGGATCAGAAGAAGGAAAAATCAATTTCACATGGAAAGTTCCTGAAGAAGTAAAAGCTGCCTGGGGGAATGAATTTTTGGGCTATCCGGTCGAAATAGGCACACCGGAAACGGCTAACGAATTCTTAAAAATCGAAGCAAATGTCTATTATACTGCAGGAACGCTTTACATCACGAACTTAAGCGGATATAATACATTCGTTTACTCATTAGACGGACGTGCCGTAGCTCACTTCAATGTAAATACCGATAGCTACAATGCATCCGTATCACTGGCGCCCGGTATTTACGTACTGAAAGCAGCAAACGGAAATAAAATTGCAACTACTAAATTTGCTGTAAGATAATTTATATCATTAAAAAAAGTCCGCATATATCTCACAACCGGATATATGCGGATTAAAAAAAGAAAGAAAAACTTTCTCATAATAAATAAGGTTCAGGTTGCTTAGGTTATCATTTTTCCATATACTTTTAATTTTTGTACACATGAAAGATATCTTCCGGTTGGGTTTCGTACTCTTAACCCTGTTTTTTACGACTTCTTGCAACAAAGAAAATACAAATACCCATAAACTTAGTTTATGGTATCAACAACCTGCTCAGGAATGGATGCAGGCAACCCCTGTCGGAAATGGCAGATTAGGTGCTATGATTTATGGTGGAACGGAAACGGAAACTATTGCTTTAAATGAAGTCACCTTATGGTCGGGACAGTATGACGAAGAACAGGAAATTCCGTGCGGCAAAGAAATGCTCGGAAAAATCCGGCAATTATTTTTTGACGGAAAAATAGAGGAAGGAAATCAGCTAGGTACGCAATATTTATCCGGAAGACCACATTCATTCGGAACCAATTTACCATTCGGCGACCTGAAAATAAAATTTGGAAACGGACATGCCGGCGTAACTGATTACAAAAGGGAACTGGACATTGAAAAATCAATTACCACCGTAACATACAATGCATCAGGCGTTCTCTATAAAAGAGAATATATATGCTCAAATCCGGACGATGTGTTGCTGATTAAACTAACTGCCGACAAAAAAAATGCACTGGATTTAGAAATCGGATTAGACCTGCTCAGGGAATCCGCCGTTTCAGCTTCGGGTAATTTGCTGTCGTTTTCAGGACAGGCATTGTTTCCGAATTTAGGAGCGGGAGGCGTTTTTTACATCGGAAACATACATGTTGCTTCGGAAGACGGAAATATTTCTGCAACAGACAATGCCTTGATAGTAAAAAACGGCAATGAAGTCATCATCACCATTGACCTCCGGACAGATTACAAAAGCCCCGCTTACAAAACCTTATGCGAACAAACCATCCTGAAAGCTACTCAAAAAACTTATGAAGAAATTAAGGCAAACCATATAAACGATCATACAAACTTATTCAATCGCACAGAAATGTATCTCGGAGAAAGCGAATTAGATAAACTCCCTACCGACATCCGTTGGAAAAAACTAAAAGATACCGGAATAGATGATCCCGGATTGTTCTCCCTGTTCTTTCAGTACGGCCGGTATCTGCTGATTTCTGCTTCAAGGGAAAATTCCCCGCTTCCTGCACACCTGCAGGGAATCTGGAATGATAATCTGGCATGTAACATGCCCTGGACATGTGATTATCATTTGGATATCAACACAGAACAAAACTACTGGCTGGCTAATATCGGTAATCTTCACGAATGTCATATTCCACTTTTCAGCTATCTGGAAGACCTGGCGCATCATGGTGAAAAAACAGCCATGAAAGTGTACGGAAGTCCGGGTTGGACTGCTCATACAGTCGCTAACATATGGGGATATACAGCACCGGGGCAAAGCGTAACATGGGGTATGTTCCCAACAGCCGGTGCATGGCTGGCCTCTCATTTATGGAGTCACTATACCTATACACAGGATAAAGAATTTCTTAAAAATAAAGCCTATCCTATTCTTAAAAAAAGCGCTTTATTCCTGATGGATTATATGGTTGAAGATCCGAATAACGGTTTCCTGATGACAGGTCCCAGCATCTCGCCGGAAAATTCATTCAAAGTGAACGGACGCGAATATGCCTTGTCAATGACTCCGACATGCGACCGGGTACTGGTTTATGAAGCATTGGAGTCATGTATTGAAGCATCTAAAATTCTGAATATCGATGCGGAATTCCGGCGATCGATGGAAGCGGCGCTCGCCAAACTACCTCCGATCAAAATTGGAAAAGACGGAACCATCCAGGAATGGTTTGAAGATTATGAACTGGCACACCCCAATCACCGACATTCATCCCATTTACTAGCATTATATCCTTATTACCAGATATCACTGGACAAAACCCCCGAATTGGCAAAAGCGGCCGAAAGATCGGTTTACCGCCAATTAAATTCGGAGAACTGGGAAGATGTGGAATGGAGCCGCGCCAACATGATTTGTTTTTATGCAAGGTTGAAAAATGCGGAAGAAGCATACAAAAACATGAAAGGTCTATTAATCGAATTTTCAAGGGAAAATCTGTTTACGATGGCACCCGGAGGTATCGCTATGGCAGAATCCGATATTTTTGAATTCGATGCCAACGAGGCCGCCCCCGCTGCCATGGCCGAAATGTTGATACAAAGTCATGAAGGATATATTGAATTTCTCCCTACCCTGCCCAAAGAATGGAATAACGGTTACTTCAAAGGACTTTGTGTACGGGGAGGTGCGGAAGTCGACCTGAAATGGAGCAATGGAATCGTTGAAAATGCGAAGATAAAAGCAACCTCCGATCATTCGTTTTCTGTAAAATTACCGCCAAACGCGGCCAATCTGAAAATAACCAAAAACGGACAGGCTTTTGAGGGAGAAACAAAAGAAGGTATTCTATCCTGCACACTAAATAAAGGCGATTATTTAGAATTCAAATAATTATAACATTTATTTATGGGATATCTCACGAAAAAAAGACGCAATAGAAATTATAATTTCTGGTTTATGATCTCCTTTTGCCTGTTGGCTGCCAACTATGTTTCCGGAGCCAAACTACCGGAAAGTAAACTGGTATTATGGTACAGGCAACCGGCTGCGGATTGGATGACTTCGGCACTTCCCATTGGGAATGGCAGATTGGGAGCCATGGTATTTGGTGGAGTGAAAGAAGAACACATACAGTTCAATGATAAAACGTTATGGACCGGAAGTACGGAGGAAAGAGGCGCTTACCAGAATTTCGGAGATATCTTTATCAACTTCGAAGGACACGACGAATACAATGATTATATAAGGTTTCTGGATATTGAAAAGGCCATTGCGGGAATCAGTTACAGGTCGGGAGGCG
>JAITVS010000295.1 GCA_031285685.1 Tannerella sp. | reverse complement strand
CAATTCCGTTTTAAAATCTTCCAATTGTGCTTTCGTCGATTGGCTTTGAGCTTCTTTGATTTGCTTGTTATATGTCAATTCGCGGTTGAAAACAGTTTGTGACAACTGAAATCCTGCGTTGTATTGATTGGGGGGCGGATAATAGATTTTCCCATCCTTGATATTTGAAACGTCCAACGAGTTGAGAAAATCAATCAATCCTGCGGCAACAGGATTGTCTGGGTCGGTATCGAAAGTATAGGGTTTCCTGAAAACATGCGTATAGGAACTAACCATGTCGATGTTGGGGCCAAATAAACGTTTGGCTTCTTTCAGCCCCCACAGTGCCTTTTCATAGTCGGCGGTGAACTGTTGCACATTCAGGTTGGTCACCATCCCTTCTTCGACATAATTGTCCAGAATTTCTTGGGAAAATACTGCTTGAGGAAGAAATAAGAATGCTGCCGAAAGACATAAAAAAATCCTTTTCATCTTGTATCATATTGATTTATGATACAAATTTGAGAAGGATTAAAGAGGTAGGAAAGATCAAAATATACGGGTTGGACAAAATTCGGGACGAAGTGGACAAATCATCAACCTTCGCCTTAATGAGATAAAATTTCTGTTGTTTGCACCTATAATGCATAGTGTCTTTGACCGAATATGGAAGCAGCATCAGCAGAAGAAAAAACGGAGGTATGGGCGGCAGATGTAAAGATTACTGTTTCTCAAAAACTCTTGTATCAATTTCAACAGACGCTTTTCCAAATTCATGCTGACTTTCTTTTACCGATTTCTCTTTCGGGGGGAAATGCGCGTCGAAGTTTGCCACATCGGCTTCATCGGCTTCGAAAGCTTCGGTAAATTGTATATACCCGCTTATCCCGTCCAAAGCACCATCGTGTAGCGGCAATGCCATGATGCCGGTGTAGTATTTGCCATCGGGCATCGTGATGTGATATTTCTTTGAACCGGTAAAACCGTATATTTCGTAGTGGTACGGATAGCCACCAATTACAATGGCCCGATAACCAAGGCGTTTCGCTTCTTCGATGGAGTGTGAAATGAGGGCTTTCCCAAGTCCCCTGCGGTGCAAGCTTGGCAAAATACTGACCGGCCCGAAAGTAATTACATCGTGCCTTGTTCCGTCGGTTGATACGATTTTGGATTTTGTATATAATATGCTACCCACAACCTTGGAATCAAGTTCGATAACAAAAGAAAGTTCCGGTATAAAATCCGCATGGTTCCGGATGTTGTGTACAAGAAAGTGTTCGTTGCACCCCGGACAATATAAGTTCCAAAACGCTTCACGTGTTATTTCTTCGACAAGACGAAAGTCGCTTTCCTGTATATTTCTGATAGTGATATTCATAAGTGATTTTTATTTAATAAGTTCTGCCATATTTTCAGTTTTTATATGTTACGAACTTTTCAATGTCAAATTCTTTTATTTTTTCATTACTATTTTTAGGATAGCCGATAACGCAACCATCCAACGCATATTCGCCTTTTTTCAGGTCGAGCAATTTCAGAAAATCTTTATTGTCCGACAAGGTACCGATTGCCGATAGTAATTGAAATCCCAATCCCAAGTCGGTTGCCATGAGCCACATGTTTTCGAGAGCGTGCGCCATCGATTGCTTTTCGACGGGCGGAAATCCTTTCTTTTCAGCCAGCACGATAAAATAGGCGGCGGTATTTAACGCCGGCGAACCTCCTTTTGCCAATCCGCTTACCTTATTGGCAAAGGTTTGCATTTTCGGTTTCAGGAAAGGCAGGAATTTCAATAACCGGTTTAATTTCTTCGCATTCTTCCGCATTTGTGAAAGGAAGATTCCTTTTGCCGCTTCCATGCTTTCGGAACCTTGACGGAAAACAAAAATCTTCCGTAGCTCATCCAACGGAATGCCCGTAGCACCACCGTAAGGTGCATAAACAGCCGATTCTATAATCTTCGTTAAGTCTTCGGCAGGTGGGATTTCTGTTGAGAAATTACGAACCGACCTGCGGGATTTGATGATTTGTTCTAATGAGTGGTTGCCGTTTGTCATAATTGCTATTTGCTTATTTCATATTCTTTTATCGGGACTAAACGCTGTCATCATCGCCAGAGTATCCATATAATCCCGCCAATGAACGATTTTCCTGTCTTTTATTGTTACAATGGAACAAAAGCGGTTGTCGTAAGCTTTCCCGGTGGAAGGAATTGTACCGTGTACTTCGTATTCCAACGTACTCACTCCCTGCTCTTTTGATTTATATACCCGCAGGTTATCCGCCGAATGTAAAATCGCCGAATAGCCTCCGAACCAATCCATATAGGCATCCCGTCCTTCTATTTTTGTGGTAAATCCGGGAACATGGTACATAAATTCGAAAATGGCATTTTCCTTTATAGCATCCCAAAAATGTTCCCCATCCACTTCTCCTTTGAGTCCTTCCATCACAATATCAAAGAAAGGGGCTGCTTCTTTTTTGAATCCCGGATGATTCCGGTCTAATTGTTTTGTTTGATTCAAATTGGTTGTCATATTTTTTGTTTTTTAATTGATTATGCCGCAAAGATAAAGAAGGCAAATGATAACTGTTTGTCAATTACTTTTTAAATATAGTGTGCAATGCTATTCATATGCTTATTGAATTCCAAAAAGGAAAGTCCACCGGGAATAAGTTCCTTGTATTCACACAGTATTGTTTCGCATGCTCCATGCCGGATAAATTTATCGCTAAAGAGCTTATGTGTTTCACGAATGGCTTCTTCTGCCGAAATATAGCTGCGAATGCCACGCATCTCGCTATCGGAATGCTCGATATTCAACACCTTGCTATCAACATACGCCAACGTATAGCAATGAACCAGGTAAAGGTCGTCGGGCGCTTTGTGTTTCTCGCTATACCCCCTCGTACAAAGCGTTCTGTTTTCAATTCCCATCCGGTCGAGCAAATACTTCGTTACATTGGTCTGTTCTATACATGCGCCGATTCTGTATTTCAGGCTATCTTCGAGCCCGAGTGTTCTGTACTTCGCACGGAAGTCGTTTCCTCCAAGACTATCAACATGCTTTATGCTATCCACGTCAATGCATCCATAATCAATGAAATTATCGAAAAAACTCATTATATCTTCTGGTTGCCGAAGATTAGAGATCGTTGTTTTCAATTCGTCGTTTATTGTCATATCATCGTTTATTGCTTGCAAATTTACGCTTTAAATTCAGGAAATTCATTGCAATCCGGAATATCGGATACAACAATCCGACATTTGGACACTTCCCGGCTTTTAATCCACCCTAACTTTGCACTGTAAATTAAAACAATAAAAAAATGAAAACTATTTTGATTACAGGTGCATCGGGTGGAATCGGCGAAGCCTTAGCAAATAAATTAGCCGAAAGGAAACACAATCTCTTACTTGTAGCACGTAATGCCGAAAAACTTTCAGCGCAATGCAACCAACTTGCCGATAAATTCGGCATCAATGCACAATTCATTGCCGCCGATTTATCAAAACCGGGGGTAGCCGAACAGGTTTTTTCGGAAACACAACAGCGCGGTTTGGAAGTAGAAATGCTGATAAACAACGCAGGTGTCGGTTCGGGTGGCGCACTGACAGATATTGCGCTGAAAGCAGAACTGGATATGTTGCAGTTGAACATATCGTCATTAGTGGCGCTTACGCACTTGTTCCTGCCTCAAATGCAGCAACGGAAAAGCGGAACGATTATCAATGTTGCATCGGTAGCCGGATTTATGCCTATCCCTTACATGGCTACTTATGCCGCCAGCAAAATGTTTGTGCGTTCGTTTACCGAAGCCATCACCGAAGAATGTAAACCTTACAATATTCATGTAATGTTACTCGTCCCCGGATTGACCCGCACCAATTTCAACCATGCTTCGGGCATTGAGGGTGTCAGACCGAATGTAGAGTACAAGGATACTTCCACACAATCGCCCGAACAAGTGGCAGATGAAGCGTTGAAGGCTTTGGATAAAAAGAAGCCTTTTATTGTTTCGGGCAGACGGAACAGATTATCCACGCGGGCGGTGGCGCTGGTTCCTAATGCAATGATTACTAAAATATATGCCAAGTCTTTTCTTAAAAAGCAGAAAAATAATGTGTAACTTCGCTCAATAAAAACAGTCCGCCATGAATGATGACAAATTCACACATATCAAAACGCTTTCGCAACAGCACCGGACGTTGGGAATAGCAAGCCCCAAGCACCCGCTGTTCAGTATTGTGCGTTTTGAAAATATTCCGAAAATTGAGAACGAAGAACGTTTTAAAAAATTATCTGATTTCTATCAGGTAGCGTTGAAAATCGATTGTCCCTGCAAACTCAAATACGGGCAATCACAGTATGATTTCGACAAAGGCGTGTTATCGTTTTTTGCGCCGAAACAGGTCAGCATATTGGAACCGGGGCCGGTTTTTCCCGCATCGGGTTGGCTGCTGACCATACATCCCGATTTTTTGCGAAGCTATCCTTTAAACACAAAAATAAAAACACTTGGCTTCTTCGATTATAACGTGAATGAAGCTTTGCTGCTTTCGGAAGAAGAACAACAATCAATAGAAAAGATTTTTGAACAGATAGACCGGGAATACCGGTTGCCCATAGACACGTTCAGTCAGGATGTGGTTATTGCGAATATCGAACTGTTGTTTACTTATTGTCAGCGATATTACAACCGGCAATTTATTACGCGGAAAATCATTTATAATGATTTGCTTGCTAAAGTAGAAAGACTATTGAACGCCTATTTTGAAAATGAAACAGGGAAAGGCTTGCCGACGGCTGCGGATTTGGCATCCCAATTAAATATGTCGCCAAAATATCTAAGCGACTGTTTGAAACAGCTTACGGGGCAAACTGCTCAACAGTTGATACACGAAAAGTTGATAGAACACGCCAAGGATATCCTGACTACCACAGACCTTTCGGTGAGTGAAATCGCCTATCAATTAGGCTTTGAATATCCACAGTCATTCAACAAATTGTTTAAGCAAAAGACTAATCAAACCCCGGTTGAATACAGGCAATCGTTTAATTGATGGCAATATTCTCGTCGATAAAAATCTTATGCAACCAAAAGAAATATGAATAATACAAAGTTGTTACTTAAAAGTATCGCAGGATTTCTTTTCCTGTTTGCCGTACTGTCAACAGTGTTGTTCCTGACAGCGGGAACCATACATTATTGTTTAGGATGGTTATGCCTTGCCGCTCTTTTTATTCCATCCAGTATAATAACCATACATATTTTCCGTAACGACAAAAAACTGCTCGAGTCAAGGCTGTCAGTAGGCCCTACATCGGAAGTTCGGCCTATTCAAAAAATTATTCAAGGGGTTGCAGGACTATTGTTCGTTGGTCTATACTTGTTATCAGCTCTCGACTACCGCTACGGATGGTCTGGTGTTCCAGTCTGGTTTTCCTATTTGTCTGACGGGATGATTGTGACGGGTATGAGTTTTGTCGGTTGGGTTTTCCATGTAAATTCTTATTTGAGTGCTATCATTGAAGTACAGGACAAGCAGAAAGTCATCGATAGCGGCCCTTACGCTATTGTAAGGCATCCTATGTACCTCGCTGCATCGGTAATGCTGTTGTTCACCCCACCGGCACTTGGTTCGTGGTGGGGAATACTCATTTCATTATTACTGGTTTTTGCAATCGCATTGAGGGCATTGGATGAAGAAAAATATTTGAAAACTTCGCTTGATGGATACGAAGACTACTGTAAGAAAGTAAAATACCGGATAATTCCGTTCGTGTGGTAGTTATCATAATCAATATTAATCACATTTTACATCAAAAAAATATCTCATCATGAAGCCACGGAAGACCAGAAAAGCTTTATCCTACTCTCCATCCTTGCTCAAAGACTGCATTACATTCTTGAATACTGATTTTCCCAATTGCATGAAAGAGCAATATTCTTCGTATTGAGTCAAATTCTCACACTTTTTCCTGATTTTTGTTGCTATTTTCATTTTGGGTTTTTCCTTTAAAATCAATGTCTATGGTTTCAAAAACAGAATAATGAATGATGTTCCCAAATTGTTGAGCGCGGAAAAATATGTCTAAATTATTGAATTTTGAATTCTGTAATCTTACAAAAACCATTGGGGTTGTTTCTTTAGTGGAAAACCAACCTTTTCCGGTTTTAAAATCTTCAATAGAAACATCTATATTCGGAAAATTTACTTGCCTGACGAAATCGACACATAGTCCAAGAAAATTCCCTTGATAATCCTGTGCATTGTGATGATGTGGGTGGAGTAATCGCTTTTTTGTGTACAGAAGATGCAAAATGGATAAATGGTCAACGTATCGAGGTTTCGGGTGGAATGAATTTGTAAATCAGAAGCATATTTGTTAATTTCCTTCCAGCCATTTCAAAAAATTGGTCACTTTCGTTTTACCGACTACGATTGTTTCGGGAACTTCAACCGATAATTTAACGGCTATCTTTCGTGCCAAATACCGTTCGGCATTTAGGATAGCATTTCGATTAACAAGAAACTGGCGATTTGTTCTGTAAAACAATTGCGGATCAAGCATCCGTTCCATTTCATCTACCGAAGCGGAATAATAATACTTATGATTTTTCAGTGTTATCAATGTCAATACGCTTTCATCCCAGTAGAAAAAGGCAATGTCTTTGGTTTGTACAGGCATTATTTTGTCCTTGAAGTTAATCAGTAAAGTAGTTTTATAAGCCGGCTTTATTTGGGATAACAGTTTTTCGATGTGATTGTCCTGAAATGTGGCCTGCATTGATTTATACTTTGCCAAAGCTTCTTCAATCTTATCTTTATTGATGGGTTTGAGCAAATAGCTGACGGCGCAGGTATCGAAAGCATCCATTAAATATTCATCGAAAGCCGTGCAAAATATGATGGGACTTGTAACTTTTACATTTTGATAAATATCAAAGCAAAGCCCATCAGATAGCTGGATGTCGGAAAAAATCAAATCGGGTGGTTCGTTTTCGGCAAACCATTTCACGCTGTCTTTTACCGATTCAAGGACAGCAACAATTCGTATGGTATCGTCAATCTCGGCAAGGGTTTTAATCAATCCCTTTGCGGCTTTTATCTCATCTTCAATAATCAGTATATTCATAAAACAACGGGTAATTTAACAATGAATTTTTCGTTTGCCTGCTCAATCTCGATATCTTTCTCAAACAAAAGTTGATAACGGTTCCTGATATTGTTCAATCCTGTTTCCGTTGAAACAGGTACAGATAATTTGGGTTGAAAATTATTTTCCACAACGATGAATTCGTTATCAGAATTGTACAACTGTATTTCCAATGGTTGACTACTCGAAGCAATGTTGTGCTTAATGGCGTTTTCTACCAACAATTGCAGGGTGAGTGGTGGTATTTTAGATGACAGCAACGTTTCATCTATTTTGATATGGATTTCGATAGCGTTCTCCAATCGCGTTTTGATGATATATAAATACGATTCGACAAATTCCAATTCCTGTTTCAATGTGGTAACATTGTTGGATTGGTGTTTCAGTGTATAACGATAGATGTTAGCCAATTTATCTATATACTCTTTTACGGGTTCTTCATTGGTCAAAAGGCTAAGTGTATTCAGTGTGTTGAACAGGAAATGCGGACTTAACTGTTCTTTCAACGTAGAAATATTGGCCTGCAATTGCGCCTGTTTCAGTTGTTCCACTTCAAGACTTTTCTTTTGTTTCTCTTTGAGGGTTGCGATATAGTAAATGACAAAATAGATAATGACATTGAATATGAATGCCCGAACCAACAGCAACAGATTTCGTTGATTTTTTTCAAGGTCAAGAAATTCGTTATCTGGATGAATGTTAGAGAGAATTGCATCATACCCAAGAATAGCACATGTAAGAATAAAAAAGCAAAGGAAGCTAAACCAAATTTTTGTGGCTATTTTAGTCGTTGGACTATTCCATATCCCGCTATTCAACAACCATGAATAGACAAACCAGCAACAGAGGGCATAAATAAAGTTATGTAGAAAGGCGTATAATACTTCATGCCACTTTCCGTCCGTTCTAAGTATAGCCGGAAGGCAAAGCACGAACGCAAAAACAAGTGCCACTATTAATCCCAATAAGGGATTGTACCTGTTTGTTTTTATTTGCTTACCGTTTGTCATTTCTTATATAACTATCATTTCCTTAAAAGATTGTACGAAAACCCGATGTTGAAATAGCCGTTTACATCTTGGGTGGTAGTTATCATTTTATTAGTGGAATTAATTTTTTTCATTTGTCCCCAAAAGGTAAACGCAGTACCTAATTTTGCCGTCAAAATAAAGTTCTTAGCGAAGCAATATTCATACATTCCACCAACTTTTATTTCGTTCCGGTTGTAATGGTATTCACTCATAAATCCGGGTTGGTCAGGATAAGTGAAGAACAATTCGCCTTCGTAGTTCAACCCCAATGACAGCCTGCCATCCTTTAATAATTCACGTCTGGCATACCCGAACTTCGGAAAAGCTACGTCTATTGACCAAGGCGAACCTGAAAATTGGTGTTCAAGGGTAAAGACGGGAAGTACTGGGAATATGGCCGTAGGTGTAGTGTTCCCGTTTAACCCTGCCGTGATGGTAGTGGTTTTGTCCCGTTTCAGAACAAAAGCAACCATCATCGTGGCATTTATCCGCTCGTACCCTTTTTGGGAACCGTCAGCAATGATATTGGCATTATACATTACATTTTTACTGAATAATTTCGAAAGATACACAAATCTTAGGGTTGTAGCAAAATAATGGAAATCTTCTTTATCAGAATGATACAAGGGCGGGTAAGTCGTCGGAAATCTTTCTACGTTGTCGAAAGTAAACGATTCATATTTGTAAAGCCCAGTTCCCAAAATAACAAACGAATTGTCTTTTGTCCTGTAAAACGGAACGTTTAAAGTCGTTTTAAATCGTTTTTGACTGAATGTTCCTTTTTCCATTTCCTCATCATACAATTTGGCAGTGTAGTCCGTTGGTAAAAATTGTTCGTACTGAAAATCAAAAAAACGTGTTCCGGGAAATTTATTCGTTACAATTTCTTCCGTCTTTTGGATTGCCTTGTCTGAGATTTGTGCGAACGCAGGAATTGAGCAGCCTGCTAAACATAATGCGAATAAACTCGCTTTAATCAGATTTGTCATATTCTTTTTTAACTGCAAATCTGGGAAGTATTGTCAGCTAACAAAAGAACAAAATAGTTGTGCCGGACAATTTTCAGGACGAACCGGACAGAACGGGAAACATTGGAAAACCTAATCTAACCTTTGGTAATCCGCATTTATAATGCCTGAACCATAAGCCGTATTTCCTGTCAATTCCCATTTCGATTCTTTGGACTGTTCGGGACACCACATACACCTCGCCAAATACTTATCTCAATTTCTCCTAATTTTACCATTATTCCAGTTGCTTTTTTTATATTTGTGGTGATAATTGTATACACTATGTCGTTAAAACGTTTTGGAGTTTCGCTGGAAGAGGATACATTGACTGCTTTAGATCAGTTTGTGAAAGATAACGGCTTTGCAAACCGTTCGCAGGCGATACGTTTTCTGGTGGAAAAAAATGTGGCGGAAAAGAAATGGCAGTGTGATAATGTGGTAGCCGGAACGATTATTATAATGTACGACCAGTCGAAGAAAGATATTGCATTAAAAACAGCGGAAATACAGGAATTATATCAGGATGTGATCTTGTCTTCTACACAGTATTACCTGAATGAGAATTTTTGTCTGCATATTGTGACGGTAACCGGAGTTGCTCATCGACTCACTAAATTGTCGGACAGACTGATTGCAATAAAAGGTATTCGACATGGCAAGTTGGTTATGAGTCGGGCGGATTAATTTTCCGACTTGATTTCATAATACATGAACAGTGGATTTTTACGGGTTCCGTCATTGCAAAATATGGTTAATAGGTATTTGTTTTCATCTAATTGATCGATAGCTGTCTGTTTTTCAATAATTTTGCGGTTTAATTGATGGCGTTTTAAGAATTCTTTATCGTTTCCGATTTGATATAGAAGCTGTTTGCGTAGTTTTTTATCCATACGATTTTCCCAGAAACCGTGCGGGCGGATTTTGAAGCATGAATAATAATCTCTCCGGAGTTCCTTGAAAAGATCTATATTTTTTGAAAGGAGGAAATGGTAGAGATTGAGAAATAGATCTTCTAAATGGTAACCATGCTCCGGAAGTTTGTGAGCATCATAGTATTGTCCGATCTCATCAAATAATTCGAAATACAGGCTTTTATATTCCTGCTCAAAAAGTGTTTGCATGGTTCGTTTGAATTTGCCGCTGTTCCAGTATTTTTCCAATGCATGTTCGGCATCATGTATCCGTTTTATTTCTTTCATGCTTATGTCGTTATTGGAAATTATTTCATAAGGCGCTTTCGGACTATACTGGTAGCCATACAGAAGGGCGTTATGCCGCATAGAGGTACCTCGCAGCATTTTTAGAAAACCTAATTGTACTTCTTTTGCACGAAGAGCAAATACATCATTGAATGATTTCCGGAAACGGTCAAAGGTTTCGTAAGGTAAACCGGCAATCAGATCGAGGTGCAGATCAATTTTTCCACCACTCATTATTTTGCGGATGTTATCAGACAGTAAACTGAAATCCTGTTTGCGGTTTACGGCTTTGTTGGTCGGTTCGTAGGTTGATTGAATTCCTATTTCAAAACGGAAATAGTGAGGGGGTAGTTGTTCGTTAAGATAATCGATGCTCTCATCATTCAACAGATCAGCGTAGATTTCGAACTGAAACGATAAACCGGACTTGTACTTTTTGATAAGAAAGTCAAATATGGCTTTGGTATGGTTTTTATTCAGATTAAACGTCCGGTCTAAAAATTTAATCTGACGTACATCGTTGTTTATCAGATAGTACAGATTTTGGAATATATATTCGTGCGGGAAATAACGTACCCCTTTTTCCAGAGAGGATAGGCAATATCCGCATTGATAAGGACATCCGCGCGATGTTTCGAAATAAACCAACCGGTTTTTTCGTTCTGCTGTATCTTCTTCAAGCATGTAAGGTGAAGGTAATCCGGCGAGTTTTTTTAAATCGGCTTTTGCCACTGTTTTGTTTACTTTATTCCGGGAAGAAACACATTCAATATCAATAAAAGACAGATGGGTGGAAGTTTTTTTCTCAATAGCTGATAATAGTTCGCCTAACACAAATTCGCCTTCTCCACTGATTACAAAGTCGATACGCCAGTTATTCAGAAAGTATTCCGGTTCGTAGCCGACCTCCGGTCCGCCGGCAATAATGATTAATTCCGGTTTCCGGTTTTTCAGAATGGAAATCAATTCTCCGCATTTTTCCACATTCCATATATATACACTGATGCCTATAATGTCCGGTTCGGAGGCCAACAGATCGTCTGCTATTTTATCGATATCTTCTTTTATCACATATTCTTTGAAAGAAATATCAAAGCGGTCTTTGTTGGCTACATACAGCCAGCGCAAGGCTAAAGAGGTGTGTATATATTTTGCATTAAGCGTTGTGAGGATTGTTTTCATCTGGCAAAGGTAGTGATTTTTTAGGAATGCGGTAGAATTCAGGGATTTGAACTTTCTTATCATCCACAAACCGGATGGAGACAAAGCAAAAACCCCATGTTGGCACAATGTTATTTACAGTATCATCTGCAACAGGATATATTGGGATGATGATGGTTACTCATAAAATAAACGGTTTAAACTATGTTGAGCTTATAGTGAGAAAATATGATTTGGTACGACCTTTTCCTGTTATAATTATCCGATCTGAATAGATTGTTACTATACCATAGGCACTTTCTTTTTCTGTCTCAATCATTCCTTCAGTAGTGATGAAAGGTATTTTTTTGTAAGTTCCGAAATCTCCGGAATGATGATGTCCGCTAATTACTGCTTTAACGCATGAAAAAGAGGATAAAACCTTTATTATTTCCAAATCATTCAATGCGGTGAATCCGGGGGCAGCATAAAGAGGATGATGTGAAAATACAATTACTTTTTCTTTTTCCTTTTCTGCAGATTTGAGTTCGTTTCTCAACCATTTCAATTGTTTTTTACTTATGCCTCCATTGTATGATTCTCCGTTTTTACGACCGGTTTTGCGGATTTTATCCATCATTCGTTTCAGTTCATCTTCCAGAGGCGTTCCTTTTATATTTGAATATGAAGCAACTTCATTCGTGTTTAACATGATAAAACGCCATCCTTTCCGAACAAATGAATAGTAGGGAGCTGGCATGCCTAACTGTGCATATAAATCTTTATTATCTGAGATATCTCCATAATCATGATTGCCGGCAATATTATAAATCTTATTATTCAACTTATTTAAGAGAGGTAGTACAGAGTCAAGGTTTTCTTTTGTTTCTCTATCCACAAGATCTCCCAGATTGACCGTAAATTCCACATTCTCAGTATTCAAATCATTAATACAGGATGCCAGTTTTGCTAATGAATTTCGATAAAATCGGTTACCTCGTGTTTCGCAATCACAGTATTGAATATCGGCAATTATTCCGAACCGGATATTTTCCGGCTGTTGTGCATTGGTAGCAATACTTGTAAGCAATATACTCCCAAAGGCAAGTGTTTTCAGGATTTTCATATTTTAATCAGGAATTTAAGTATATCAAAGTTACAAATTTATTAAAAATTTATGATAGAACAATATATCAGCGATATGAATCAATGCACCAAGTCTGGAAATTATTTCGGCATGAATTGCTGTGTTTTGCACAAATATATTTTGCATTTTCCGGATTAAGACAGTTTCAGATAATCTTTACATATCAATTTAAATATCAACGGATTCATCCTTTTTTCGTGTTTAATCACTTTTTTGCAGAATTTATACGGAAAATATACTTGATATTAGAATAATACCGTATAACAGGGTTAAACTAAATCGTTTTTTTTAAGTCTTATGTACTGTGTGTTATTTATTAAATGTATTATTTAAATTGTAGATTATGAAAAAGATTTTAGTATTAGGTTGCATGTTTATGTTTGCCTTTATGGTATCGGCTCAGAACCGTGGAGGTGGCCGGGGACCGGGCGATATGGAAAAAAGGTATGAAGAGTTGAAGAAGGATTTAAGTCTTAATGATCAGCAGGTTGATAGCCTAAAGGTGATTGATCAGGAGTTTTTTACAAAAATGCGTGAGCAAAGAGAAAAAAACGGGGATGATCGTGAAAAAGGCCGGGCGGAAATGAAGAAAATGGGCGAACAGAGGGATGAGCGTGTAAAAACGGTATTAACAGAAGAACAATTTACTAAATATAAGGAAATGGAAAATCAACGGCGCCAGCGTGGTCCGGGTAATAGATAGAGCTAATGGTAATTCTCTATAAAGGGCAGGGGTATTCCGGTTTTTTCCGGAATGCCCCTGTTTAATATAAGATTGCGACTTTTTGTGTTTGCTTTTTTTATGAAATTAGTTGTATATTTGTTTCCTGATATAAAAAATAATCATATGAAGTATTTAGTTTGTTGTTTAATCATGTTATCCGGTAGTGTGGCAAATCTGTCGGCGAAAATAGGGCAATATGAGAAGTTTACGTATAAAATAAAGGCGGAAATAGAAGGTTTGTCTCAGGGAGATACAATCGTTTTTGAGAAGATTATTCTTCCGGGCTGGAATCTGGAACCAGCATTTCAAGTGATTGTGGAGGAAGATAATGGCTTTTCTTATGAAGGTACGGCGTATCATAATCCGTATTTTTTGATGACATACAAGCCTTTATCCGGGAAAGAGGTTGTTACGGACCGGAGGGGGATTACTCTTCTGGTAGATAGTAATGAAATAACAATAAAAGGAAATGCTGATAACATTTATTATTGCAAAGTAGAAGGCGGAGTATACAATAATACATATGTGCAGGAAATAAATGCTCTGGAGAATAAGCTTGGAGCCGAAAGGGGATTATTCCGGAGATTATCGATGGAAGCCGAACAGGCGGGAGATATGCCTAAAGCGAAAGAATACAGAGAAAAATTTAATTCATTTACTTCTGATAACAGAGCTGATTACGATAAAAGAAGTAAGCTGCAGGAAGAATTTATGGAAAAATATCCGTCATCAGAACTTAATGTATTGGAAATGCTTCAAACAGTGACTTATACACCATTGGAGAAGCTTGAAGCATATTATGCGAGTATGAATGAGGATGCGAGAAAAAGTTATTACGGTATACTCTTAAGACAGGAGATGGATAATATGTCTGTGCTTGAACCGGGAAATGATGCGCCTGATTTTATGCTTGATATGATGGATGGGCAGCGGATTTCATTGAATGATTGCATCGGCTCTTATCTTTTGATTTATCATTTCGGTTTATGCCCGGGTTCTTTGATGATTGATGGAGAGGTTACTTCTCTTTATGCAGAATATAAAGAGCGCTTAAAGGTTATCGGCGTAACGGAAGATGTAGCTTCGATTAAATCATGGTATGAAACAGTCGGGCCTTCAGACAAAATGATGAATATGGAATTGAAACCAGCATTAGAAAGTATGGTTTCACATCCATGGTCAGATGCCGAAAATAAAGGAGATAACAGACAGTTGGCTATTGATTATGCCTTTGCCGGATTGCCTTTTTTTGTTTTTATTTTTCCGGAAGGGAAAATTTTAGCACGTGGTTTTATTTAGACTTTTTATGAAGCGAAAAAAATTATAGCAAAAAGCGCTGAATGATCATTGACTGAAAGTGTGAAATGCCGGCCAGGCATTGCGGACAAAAAATCCGGTTAGCAGCTTTTTCTATTGCTGCTAACCGGATTTTTTGAAAAAGAAGACTGTTCATCGGTTATTTTTCGTGAACAGAGAATGAATAGGGAAAGTCTTCCTTGTTGATGCCTCTGTTTTTATTAGGCGTCTCACTCATTTCCATGTTTATCTCACCGCCGTTTTGCAAATCTTCGTGTGTCAGATAATTTTTTGTGTATGGCGTGCTGTTAAAAGTCATGTTTTTGATATAGATATTCCGTTTGTTGTTTTCCGGTGCATTAATGATAAGTGTTTTGCCGTTTTCCATCTGTAATGTCGCTTTTTTGAATAGCGGTGCTCCCATTATATATTGGTCCGTTCCGGGACAAACCGGATAGAAGCCAAGTGCGGAAAATACATACCAGGCGGATGTTTGCCCATTATCTTCGTCACCGCAGTAACCGTCGGGCCCCGGTGTATACATGCGGTTCATCACCTCACGTAGCCAGTATTGCGCTTTCCATGGCTCACCGGCATAGTTATACAGATAGATCATATGTTGTATCGGTTGGTTTCCATGTGCATAATTACCCATATTCATGATTTGCATTTCGCGGATTTCATGGATCGGGAAACCGTAATAACTGTCGTCAAACAATGGTGGTACGGCAAAAACCGAGTCTAACATTGTAATAAACATCTCATGTCCGCCCATAAGGTCTATCAAACCTTGCGGGTCATGAAATACCGACCAAGTATAGTGCCAGCTGTTTCCTTCCGTAAAAGCGTCTCCCCATTTAAGCGGAGAAAACGGAGACATGAATGTGCCGTCCTGATTTTTTCCGCGCATCAGTTTTGTTTCCGGATCGAACAGATTTTGATAGTTCATGGCGCGTTTGGCATAAAGTTCAATTTCTTTTTCCGGACGTTTCAATTCTTTTGCCATTTTGTAGATACACCAATCGTCGTAAGCATATTCAAGCGTTCGTGCGGCATTTTCATTAATCCCCACATTGTAAGGAATATATCCGAGTTTGTTGTAATATTCGTGTCCTAGTCGACCGGTAGATGATACGGCAGGATGTACATTGTTCGCCCCGTGAATAAGGCCTTCGTACAGTGTCTGCACATTATTCACTTTTACGCCTTTCAGGTATGCATCGGTGAGTATGGAGGCGGAATTATTGCCTACCATGCAGCCGCGATGGCCGGGACTTGCCCATTCAGGGAAGAACCCGCTTTCTTTATAGGTGTTGATCAGACCTTCCTGTATCTCTTTGTTTTGTGCGGGAAAAAGGAAGTTCAGAAATGGAAACAGACAACGGAAAGTGTCCCAGAAGCCTGTGTCCGTGTACATTGGGCCTTCCAGAATTTTGCCGTTATACGGACTGTAATGAATCATTTTACCGTTGGCGTCTATTTCATAAAACTTTCTGGGAAACAGCAGTGAACGGTACAGGCATGAATAGAATGTGCTGTATTGATCGGTGGTTCCTCCTTCGACTTTTATGCGGCCCAATACTTTATTCCACTCCTGTTTTCCCTGTGCGGTAATCTCGTCGAAAGAATTGTTTCCTAATTCGCGCAGGTTTATCTCTGCCTGCTCATAACTGATGAATGACGAAGCCACTTTCGCGTGTATGATTTCCCCTCTCTGTGTTTTGAAGCCGATGACGGCTCCGACATGATCGGCTGTTTGTGTTTTGTTATTGGTCAGTGTGCTGTCTGTAAACGTATATTCGTAAAGGAATGGTTTGTCAAATTCCACAACGAAATAGTTTTTGAAATTTTCCGGAACGCCTCCACTGTTACGTGTGGTGTATCCAATGATTTTCCTGTTGTTTACGATTTCAATAGAAGAACCTTTATCGAATGCGTCTATTACAACATAGGAACCGTCGTTTTCCGGAAACGTAAACCGGAACATGGCAGCTCTCTCCGTAGGAGCTATTTCTGTTATGATATCGTGGTCGGCCAGGTAGACACTGTAATGATATGGTTTGGCAACTTCGCTTTTGTGCGAAAACCAGCTGGAGCGTTTATTTTCATCGAATACCGGTTCTCCGGTTACGGGCATAATGGAGAACTGGCCGTAATCATTTATCCATGGACTGGGTTGATGCGTCTGTTTGAAACCACGTATTTTATTAGATGTATATACATAGGCCCATCCATCGCCCATTTGTCCTGTCTGTGGCATCCAGAAATTCATTCCCCATGGTCGTGCTATAGCAGGATATGTATTTCCGGTGGAAAGTTCGAACGAGGATTGTGTACCCATTAATGGGTTTACATATTCAACCGGATCAAAATTGTTTGCAATTGATTTGCTGACAGGTAAAAAACAAATAAAAACAAGGACAAAATAAAAATAAGATGTTTTCATTCTAAATAAATTGATTTAATAAGATGGACAAAAATACAAAATTCTTTTGTTTTAGTAGGTGATTAAAAAATAATCCTTAATTTTGAAACAATTAAAGAATTAATATTAATTGTATCAATAATTAGAAATATTTATATCATGAGGCCTGTATTTGTTGTTATTATTTTGATTTTTAACTTTTTATATGTTGATTCTGTCGGGGCGAAAAAGAAAGTAAAAGAAGATGTTCCAGATCGGCAGTATTGGTGCGATATGACGTATAAAATTTCACTTCCGTTGCTGGATGCGCTAAGCAAGGGCGAATTGAAAAAAAATATGCCGGTCGAACAACAGAAGAATGCCACCGGACGCGAACATTTTGCCCATCTCGAAGCCATGGGAAGACTTCTGTGCGGCATTGCTCCATGGCTTGAATCCGGAGAGTCGACCGGCAAAGAAGGTGAGCAGCGTGCCGAATTGATAAGTTTGGCAATAAAAGGTATACGCAATGCTGTGGATCCCTCTTCACCGGATTATATGAATTTTTCAAAGAAGTATGGAAATCAACCGGTGGTGGATGCCGCTTTTTTGGCTCAGGCCTTTTTACGTTCTCCGAATGTTTTATGGGGAGGCCTGGATAAAGAAACGCAACAAATGACGATTGACGCTTTACGTCAGACACGCGAGATAACTCCTTACTTTAATAACTGGCTGTTGTTTTCCGCGATGATTGAGGCCTTTTTTCTTGAAATAGGAGAAGAGTGGGATGGTATGCGTGTTGATTATGCAATCCGTCAGCATGAACAGTGGTATAAAGGAGACGGTATTTATGGCGACGGACCGGATTTTCATTGGGATTATTATAACAGTTTTGTTATCCAGCCTATGATGGTAGATATTTCACGTGTACTTGTAAAACAGAAGAAAATGGATGAACAACGTGCGGAGATGTTTATGAAACGATCTGTTCGTTATGCTGCTGTGCTTGAGCGTTTGATCTCTCCGGAAGGAACATATCCGCCGATAGGTCGCTCGCTGGCATATCGGATGGGGGCGTTGCAATCTTTATCACAAATGGCGTTACTGAAAAAGCTTCCGGAGGAAGTAAAGCCGGCGCAAGTGCGTTGTGCCCTTACAACAGTAATGAAAAAACAAATGACCGCTTCGGGGACGTTTGATGAAAACGGATGGCTTAAGATCGGAATGTACGGTAGTCAGTTATGTGCCGGTGAAACATATATATGTACGGGAAGTCTCTACCTTTGTTCTGTAGCGTTATTGCCGCTCGGGCTGCCTGCTTCCGACGAATTCTGGCTTTCTCCGGCAGAGCCCTGGACACAGGTAAAAGTTTGGTCGGGAGAAGAATTTCCTATAGATCATAGTATTCGTTGAAAAAGATGTGGAAAATTTGGAAAAATAAAATAAAAGTCGTATATTTGGTAAATAGAAAACTGAATTTAAATATTATAATACCATAAAAGAGCATTTACATATGAGTTATCTTAAGTTTGATAAAACATTGATGATAAATCTTCAGGAATCTCTTTCAAGGGAAATCCTGAGAGCTAACCAAAAGGGAGCCTATCATAGTACAACAATCGTTGATTGTAATACGCGTAAATATCATGGACTTCTTGTAATGCCTGTCCCGGAACTGGATGACAATAATCATGTGATCTTGTCTTCTCTTGATGAAACTGTTATACAACACGGGGCGGCGTTTAATCTTGGTTTGCATAAATACCAGGGGGGGAGTTTTAGTCCGAATGGGCATAAATATATCAGAGAATATAGTACGGAAGTTATTCCTCGTACAATCTACAGAGTAGGAGGGGTTATTTTGTCAAAAGAAAAGATTTTTTCCAGGACGGATAATCTTATTATGATCCGGTATAAGTTGCTGGATGCACATTCCATGACGACATTGCGCTTTCATCCTTTCCTTGCATTCAGGAGTGTGACTGAATTAACCCATGTGAATGATCATATAAACAAGCATTATGACGGGGTTAAAAATGGTATAAAGATGTGCTTATATTCCGGTTATCCGAATTTATATATGCAATTCAGTAAGCCGGTGAGTTTTATCTCCGAAGAAAATTGGTATAACGGTATAGAATATCAGAAAGAACAGGAGAGGGGCTATCCTTATCAGGAGGATTTGTATGTACCCGGATATTTTGAACTGGAAATTAAAAAA
>JAITVS010000174.1 GCA_031285685.1 Tannerella sp. | reverse complement strand
TTGGACATCTGTTAATTCTAATTTCTTTATCTTTCCCATTATTAATTATCCTATCTAATATAATAACAGGCGAAGTAAAGAAAAATATATTATATAAACTAATTATGAACATCTACTTAATAAACAAACTTTTTTATTATCTGCAAAGATAAATTCTTTTTTCAAAAAATCAAGTGTGTGCGCAAACATTTTTTCCTTATTCTTTGTAAATACCTGTTTATAAATGTAGAAAACGACTGTTTAGAATATCGGATTATCTTGATTTTATTTTATGGTTAAAAATCGTAACTTTGCCGAAATTAAAAAATTATGGAATATTACGAAGTCTCATTTAAATACGAATCTCCTGTAGAAACAGGCATTATTAACGATATACTGGCATCGGAACTCGGTAACATAGGTTTTGAAAGTTTCGTTCCGGAAGAAAACGGATTAGTAGCATACGTTATAACTAAAAAATACGACGGTTCGTTGCTGGACGAATGTTTAGCGAATTTTCCACTTCCGGGTATAACATTTCATCACACCCATAAATTGATAGAGGAACGCAATTGGAATGAAGAATGGGAAAAAAATTATTTCCAACCGATACGCATCGGAAAAGAATGCCTGATCCGCGCCTCCTTTCACCCGGAAGAAAAAGGCTTCAGCTATCCTATTGTAATAGATCCCAAAATGGCATTCGGAACGGGTAATCATGCCACCACATACCTTATGCTCTGTGAAATGCTTAAACTGGACTTAAAGGATAAAGAAGTTCTTGATATGGGATGCGGAACAGCTGTCCTCGCGATATTGGCTGCAATGAAAGACGCATTGCGGATAGTTGCCATTGATATTGATAAGTGGGCCTATGACAACGCGATTGAAAACTGCCGTCTGAATAATACGGAAAATATAGAAATTGCACTTGGAGGAGCAGAACAAATCAACCGTTTCGGAACATTCGATTTTATTTTCGCAAATATAAACAGGAATATTTTGCTGGAAGATATCCGGTATTATGTTCCGGCGTTAAAACCGGAAGGATCGCTTTATATGAGCGGTTTTTACAAAGAAGACATCCCTGTAATAGAAAAGGAATGTAATCAACACGGGTTTTTCCTGTACTCTTTCGCGGAACAGGATAACTGGGTAGCCGTTTTAGTCAAAAGAAGTATAAAATCAGATATTTTATAAGGGAAAACGTCCGGTTTGATAAATATTATATCGAAAAATTTTGTTTTAACAGAAATTTTAGTTAAATTTGTAGGATTAATTTTTAAAATTGTAGGGTTATGAAAAATAATCATGTTGATTCAAAATTACTGCTCGGCCTTGTAATAGGTGCGGCAGTTGGTGCGGCAGTCGGTTATCTTGCTGCAACAGATAAAAAAGAGCAAATACTTGACGAACTAAACAATGTAGTTGGAAAAGTGAAAGACGGTTTTAATTCTGCGGTAAGTAAATACAAGGGAAAAGTAAACAATCTGATTGAAGATGACGATTCCCCCGAATAAAGGACTTATCCGGGAATAATAAAACAGAAAACTTTCTTTCCAGATTTATTTAAATGGGAAAAGACGCAGAAAAAGTTTTCCGCGAACTAAAAGACGATGTCTCTACATACGCGGAGTTAAAACTGGAACTAATTAAACTCAATGCGTACGAGCGGATCAGCAAGGTAATTGCAATCCTCTCGTACGGATTGTTATTGTCCGCACTGGCATTTACTGCCATATTATTTGCCATGCTTACACTGGGTTTCCTGTTAAGCAAATGGTTAGATTCTACAACGGCCGGCTTTGGTATTGTTGCGGGACTTTATCTGATACTTGTGGTATTGGTAATCTTCTATAAAAACCGGATTTGCCTGAAAGTGATAAACATTATGGTTTCAGCGTTGAATTCAAATGATCAAAAGAAAGATGCAACAACAAACTCAGAACCAGAAGACGACAAGTCGGAACAGACCTCTGACACCGATTGAACAGCTTTTTGCCGACAAAATCGACATTAAAGCCAAATGTCGCATACAGGAAAAAAAACTCAATGAAGACTTTGAATACATCAAAGATCATGCATCCGGCCTTTTATTATCCGGTATTTCATCTTTATTATTTTCGTCCGGAGGTAGCAAAAACAAATCAGAAAAACATTCTGTGCCACATACCGGAGAAAACAAACATTCACCGGACAACAGCCCTCTTTCCGTATCCGATTTCTTATCCGTAGCAAAAAGTATGGCCCCCGTTGCATGGGATATCATCCAACCGTTAATTCTCACATGGGGGATCAATAAAGCAAAATCTTTATTATTCGGATTATTCTCTAAAAAGAAAAGAATTTCGTCTAAAAATTAATTAAAGAAATATTTCTCCATTCTATTGTACATATTGCAAATAAATAGTAATTTTGCACCCGTAAAAAATAAAAAAGTATTACGTACGAAAGTAGAAGAAGTACATAAGATATTTTTAACTATTAAATTTTTAAACAATGATTAAAGTAGGTATTAATGGATTTGGCCGTATCGGACGTTTGGTTTTCCGTGCAGCTCAGAAAAGAAATGACATTCAGGTAGTAGGTATCAATGACCTGATCAGTGTTGAATACATGGCATACATGTTGAAATATGACACTATTCACGGTCAATTCGACGGAACAATCGACATCAAAGACGGTAATCTCGTTGTTAACGGAAACTCTATCCGTGTAACTGCAGAAAAAAATCCTGCAGATTTGAAATGGGATGCAGTAGCTGCTGAATATGTTGTTGAATCTACAGGTTTATTCCTGTCAAAAGAATCAGCACAAGGACACATCAATGCCGGTGCTAAATATGTAGTCATGTCCGCACCGTCTAAAGATGATACTCCGATGTTTGTTTGCGGTGTAAATCTTGACGCTTATGTAAAGGGAACTCAATTTGTTTCCAATGCATCTTGTACTACGAACTGTCTGGCTCCTATCGCTAAAGTACTGAACGATAAGTTTGGCATTACTGACGGTTTGATGACAACCGTTCATGCCACAACAGCTACTCAGAAAACAGTTGACGGTCCTTCAGCAAAAGACTGGAGAGGTGGTCGCGCAGCTGCAGGAAACATCATCCCTTCTTCTACCGGTGCTGCCAAAGCTGTCGGTAAAGTTATTCCTCAATTGAACGGTAAATTGACAGGTATGGCATTCCGTGTTCCGACATTGGATGTTTCGGTTGTTGACTTGACGGTTAATCTTGCCAAACCGGCTTCTTATGAAGATATTAAAGCTGCTATGAAAGCTGCTTCCGAAGGTGAATTGAAAGGTATCCTCGGATATACGGAAGACGAAGTGGTTTCTTCTGACTTTATTGGTGACGCCCGCACTTCTATTTTCGATGCGAAAGCCGGTATTGCTTTGACCGACAAATTCGTAAAAGTTGTTTCATGGTACGACAACGAATGGGGTTATTCAAACAAAGTTTTGGAATTAATCGTTCACATGAAAAAAGTAAACGGATAAAAAATATCAAAAACATTTTTTCAAAAGATGTTTTTTTGCCCAAAAACCGCATTCTGACAGCAGAATGCGGTTTTTTAATTTATTAGCATTGTTAATCTTCTATAAATAAACACAGAGAAGAGAACAATTTCCACTTTTTTTTATTATCTTTAGGGCAAGAAGGAACATATGAAATGTCTTGCGAAAATTGATGTCTAACTAAAATGCTGGAAGCCATGGATAAATTAAGAAAAATAATTTTCTTTTCCGGCAGAAATACGGAGAAGAACGATGCGGCGTCTCAGGCACATCAAGAGTTTTATTGTGAAGGTCAGAATATAAATGACCCGATTGTCAAAGAAGAACGTGAAGAAGTAAAAAAGAAAGAGACAAAAAAAAGCCGCTTCTTTGCTAATTATAATATGTTCTTCTAACTATATCCTAAGCAGACCTTCCGCACCTCAAACGGTTCGTCTGCTTTTTCTTAGCATTTACCCAATTACATTATGCTCTTTTTGTAAAGAAAACCTTTCTCTGTAATCAAAAAGAAAATTTGTGTTGTATATTCTCAGCTTGCTTTATATTCCTATAAAGCAGGCTTCTTTTTTATGCTCATTTTATCAGACAGAAAAATAAGTAAAACTTATTTTGTATTGCGCTCAGCTTACACTACCTTTGTTCTCTGATGAAGAAATATGAACTCATAACGGTTTTAGGGCCTACAGCATGCGGAAAAACGCAATTTGCCGTCACTTTGGCCGCACATATCCATTCGGAAATCATTAGTGCCGATTCAAGGCAGGTATACCGTCATATGGATATCGGAACAGGAAAAGATCTTAACGACTACATAATCGACGGAAAACAGGTTCCTTACCATCTGATTGATATATGTGAACCGGGAACTAAATACAATGTATTCCAGTATCAACACGATTTTTTTAACATTTTCAATAAACTCAGGAATACCGGAATTACACCCGTCCTATGTGGAGGAACAGGCATGTATATCGAAGCGGTACTGAAAGGATATAAACTCCTGGACGTACCTCCGAATCCTGAATTACGCGGATCCCTGGCGGGAAAATCGCTGGAAGAACTGGAAGAAATGCTGGCAGGTTATAAAACACTTCATAACAAAACGGACGTAGACAGTGTCCAACGAGCGATACGCGCCATAGAAATAGAAGAGTATTATAAAAAGGAAGCCCCTGAAAGAAATGAATTCAAGCCGGTAAACAGCCTTATTATTGGTCTTGATATCGACAGAGAGGTACGACGTAAAAAAATATCGCGACGTCTGTACAGCCGTCTGGAAGAAGGCATGGTTGACGAAGTGCGTGCGCTGCTTGATTCCGGAATTCACCCTGATGACCTGATCTATTACGGACTGGAATATAAGTACCTCACACAATATATCACCGGAGAACTTACATACGAAGAAATGACAAAACAACTGGAAATTGCGATACATCAATTTGCCAAACGTCAGATGACATGGTTCAGAGGCATGGAGCGACGCGGATTCACTATACACTGGATAGATGCGGCCACTCCCATGGATGGAAAAATCGCACGCTTCGACGCACTCCTGAACAACCTGTATTAACGGTTCATATAGCCTATATCCAGATTTTACCCCTGTTTCATCATTTCCCGAAGTTCATTTTCCGTCGGATGCTTTTCCCATCCTTCAGAAGGTGCATCTGATGTGAACCATTCCGGGACATTACCATAAATTTTCCTTTTATGTGCTTCGTTGGGAACTACCATTATGAAGAAACGATTTGCAGACTCGGCTTTTTTCCTGCGTAAAGTAACTGAGCCTGTATACGTTCGATTATTTAGTTGAAAAATATAATAAACTTTCTTATGCGATACACTGTCAGTCGCCTCCTTTTTGGTAACGGTTAATATGGTCCACACTCCGTGCTCCCTGATGTATCTTACTTTTTTATTACGATACAAAACCAAAATAACAGAGAAAATAGTGAGCAGAATACTGTTAATGATTATTAAATTATTCCATCTCTCCCTGTCTTTGCGCGCATACTCATCATCCTCTTTTGCGATTTCAACTTCATGAATTTGATTTTGACCTGTATCGTCATCTGAAACTTCTTTTTCTGAAAATCTGTCCCTATAGTCTTGAGCCATTATGTCATAAAGTTCTTTATTGGTAGGACACCTTTTCCATCCTTTAGGAGGGGCATCCAATTTGAACCACTTAGGAACAACGCCATAAATTCTATGTCTTTTTATTTCAGTGGGAATAACCACCATAAATAAACGATTTCCGGCTTCTTCAGTTTCTTCAATTTTTTTGATGGTCATATTCGCTTTATCCCTATATGTCTGATTATTTAACCGAAACCGATAATTAACTCTACGTCCATATGAATCGGAAACAGTTAATATGGTCCATACCCCATGTTCTTTGATATACTTTGTTTCGTAATCACCATACAAATAAAAAAGAACAAAAAATAATATCATTGCCCAAAAGATAAAGAAGCCCTTCACTTCATCTTTATCTTTATCACTCATTTCGTTCCAATCCGTCATTTTCCTTTTTAATTTTATTTTTGGCTGTTTCTGTAAGAGATGTTGTTATTATTGTATATTGCGTGTACATATATGTTCCTATTCCCTGTACCAAACCTTTATACCAGTTGAATCCTCCATTATACTTTAAATAATCCTTTACCTCGCGAGCACCTTGTTTAACAGCAACTGCACCTAATGCACGTAACGATGTCCACAGAAGTATCTCCAAAGCTTTTATCTATAAATCCAATTTTCAATTTAGGCCCTTCTTTAATAGCCGGACGAAATTCTACCAATGCTGAGAGAGCGCTTCCTCCAACAGTAAAACCTTCTGCAACTACAGAGACATAATCAACCTCTTTAATCCCATACGCATAAGTTTGCATACCCCAGTTAACCCCCATTCTTATCCAGGTTGTCGGATTAGTATATATTGCTTTCGAAAAAGTATGTGCCGCCATCACAACAGGACCTGCTTCTAAGATAACAAGAGGAGCCACCGTTCCGAGTAGTACCGGCAACACAAATTCACGTGCCGCACGATTAGTCGCAGCATTTACACACTTATTGAATATATGCGCCTCACCTTTCAGATCCCTCTTTTTCTGCATAAACCGTATGGCTCTTCTAAAAAGAGCCGGATTTCGATCATATACCTCACCCGGAATAGAAAAATAGTAACGTCTCAAACTAACCGCTATATCAACTTCCGGTAATGGATATGTACCATACATCTTATCTTCTTCTTTTTTCATGTTCTTAGGGATTATAAAAAATATGGCGTTTCAAACATGATATCCTTAATAATTAGCGTTTGCGGCAGGATATTAAACCGGAAAACACAACTTGCATCCGAATAGTTGTCGGTACCAGCATGGCAGCCCATACAGAAAGCGTCTGTATATCGGATATTTAGTCCGTAACCTTCCAGTTCACTTCCGAAACAAATTTCTCCGCTCTTCTTTACCGTATTTACCATCCAATTGTTCAAATAATTATCCGGTAATTGATACAATCCGACGGTAGCAATACCACCCTTAGACTGTGAATTAGGCCTCCCGTTAAAAGTCACATCCTGCAAGAATGAAATTTCAAATTGTGCAATCTCATAAGGATGTCCCTCAATTTCAAAAACACCCTCCAGCGGAACAACCGGAGTAATTGCAGACAGGTTTTTACCCAATAATGATTTAATCAAATTATCCAAATCATCAGTAGCCGAAGCGCCTAACGTTCTAATCTTATATAGAGCATTCTCGGGCCAACGATTATCAAGAGGCTTTGACGCTCCTTCAAAGTACAATTTCTCAGCTTGCAATACGACTTCGGTTGACATATACGCTTTTCCTTCATTGAGATATTTTACTTTCATAGAAACACATGCAGCATCCTCAAAATGCAATTGGTTAATTTTATAACCCTCTGTATTTCGTATAATAATATTTCCTGAGAGATACTTACAGGTTTCCGTCGCCCACTCCCAAAACAAAAGCCTCGGTATACCCGATATGAGAAAAGAAATATTACCTCCTCTCAATCCGGTTGATACTTTTCCACGGTCATCAATACCACGTATAAACGTGTAACTCCATCCGTCTAATTCTAACGGAAGCGCAGTGTAAGAACAATAATCTCCCTGCTCACTTAACCTCCCTACTTCTAAATACGCTTTATAGCCATACTCTGCCATGATATTTATTTTTCTTGGTTAAAAACGCCCAAATATATATATTTTTTTAACAATATATACATATAATTTATAAAAAAATTCAACGCTATTAACCTAAACTATCACCTACAGAGCATTTTTAAATAAAATATTTTAAATATTTCCCTTTTACTCCTGCGGCTGATTTTATCCTCTTATTGCTTCCCGTATCCGTATTAATTTTTTCAGGAGACCTTCCAATAAGTCGAGTTGCAGCATATTTGTGGCATCTGATTTAGCTTTCAACGGCTCCGGATGCGTTTCGACGAATAACCCGTCGGTGCCCACAGCAACGGCTGCTTTCGCTATCGTTTCTATCAATTCCGGTAATCCGCCCGATACACCCGACGACTGATTGGGTTGCTGTAACGAATGGGTTATATCCGTTATAACCGGAAATCCGAATGTTTTCATTTGAGGTATACCACGGAAATCCACAACTAAATCCGTATAGCCGAATGTGGTCCCCCGTTCCGTAAGCATCACGTTCGGATTGCCGCTATCAATCACTTTCTGTGCGGCAAATTTCATGGGTTCGGGAGCCAGAAACTGTCCCTTTTTTATATTCACAATTCTACCTGTTTCTGCCGCTGCGACCAGCAAATCCGTCTGCCTGCATAAAAATGCCGGAATCTGTAACACATCTACATATTCCGCAGCCATAGCAGCTTCTGTTGTTTCGTGTATATCGGTTACGGTTGGTATCCCGAATGTTTCATGTACTTTACGTAGTATTCTTAAGGCTTTCTCATCTCCTATACCGGTAAACGAATTCACACGTGAGCGGTTTGCTTTGCGGTATGAGCCTTTAAAAACATAAGGTATGTTCAACTTGCTTGTTATATTCAAAATCCGCCCGGCTATCTGCAAAGCCATTTCTTCGCCTTCTATCACACAAGGTCCTGCAAGAAGAAAGAAATTATCCGTATTTGTTAAATCTTTTATCGTCATAATATCATTTATTTAATTCTTTATCAATCTTGTACAATCTGAGACACATTATAGCGAAGCACATCGGTCAATGTTTTGGTACCTTTCAAGCCTGGAAAATTTAAAAGTTGTACATAACGTGTATCCGGTAAAACTTCCCGGAACGGCAAGCCCACCGGATTATGTAAATTATCAATTATCAAAGAAGCTTGCGTTCCGGAAGCAAGGGCTATTTCCGACGCTTCCGGTGCAGCAGGACCAAACAGAACAACAGGTACCAGACCAAGTTCTTTTGCGACAGAGGCCTGAAAACGATGTACAATAACCGGCCGCCCCGACATCTGTTTTCCATTCACGGTATCCCGCCCTTCATCAAACGCACGGCGTATACCGGAAAGATTTTTACGCGCGACCTCTTCTGTTCCCAATTTAACAGCAATATTCATTACCGATTTTTCAATTGCCTCATAACTGTAATCCGTATCAACAAGTAACAGCTTATCCTGAGGCAGATCCAATCCTTTTTTCAAGCGTTCCGTCATCACCTCATATCCGGCATAAACAATCACTTCCGCATCCATTAATTTCGGTATATCACCCGGACGCAATTCATATTCCGAAGGATGTTCCATATCAAAAGGTGCAAGTATTACTATATTTTCAGCACCAGCCGCTTGGGCATATGCAGCCGTCCAACTGCTTGTAGCGACAACGGAAGTGTCATCCGCACCGGAGGATGTTTTTCCGCCACGGCATGAGAAAAATAACAACGCTACAGAAATAAAAAATAAAATATACTTAAAAAAAGTTCTTATCATTTTCTCTTTATAATAAAAATAACAATAAATACGATTGACGCCAGGGCTGCAATTGCCGAACTGGCCGGAATATCAAACAATAATGCGATAAAAAAACCTCCCAGGGCAAATATTCCACCCCATAACGAAGACCATACAATCACCCCACGCAGACTTTTGGCATGAAGCGTAGCGATAAATGCAGGAAGCAACAACAGGGCGTCCAATAACAACGCACCGATTATTTTCATGGCCATTGCAACGGTCATGGCAGTCAGCAGAACAATCGAATAATATAAAAACTGTTCGTTTACACCGGAAGTATAAGCAATCTCACGATCAAAGAAAAAAGCCTGTAGCTTACGAAAGTAAAACACCTGGAACAGAATCAGCAGGATAGAAAACAACACAACAGCTGCTACCTCTTCCCATGTCGAAGTGTAAAGACTCCCCCACAAAAGCGAAAGCGTATCCTTTGCCTGAACATTAAATTTATAAACAAGAATAAAGGCAAGAGAAATGGATATCACCATAAAAAAAGTACTGATGTAACCTGCATCTGTTTTCAACGAACGGGACGTTTTGGTCATCAGCAAAACAAGAATGAGATTGACGATGATGGTGGTTATAAAAGGACTCCACTGAAACGCCAGAGCTACAGCGCCTCCTAAAATCACACCATGCATAAGCATAAAACGCAATGGTAATAAATTCAGGCGCAAGAGATAAACTCCTGTTATCGGAAATGATATGCCTGCAACAATAAGCAATATCAATCCTTTTATAACAGGCGGGAGGGATAGGATTTCTAACACAGGCGCCCTCCTTTCAATTCTTTCTTTTCCCACGAAAGACGTTCGGTCCATACCGGATCATGCGAAACCATAATGATTGTCGGAACTTCATTATAGCATAATTCCTGCAATAAAACAAGCAGACCCTCCTTCCCTTCCTGATCCAGAAACGATGTAGGCTCATCAAGCAGCAAAACTCTGGCACTCTGGCATAAACACCGTGCCAATGAAACACGCTGCTTCTCTCCGCCCGACAAAGAATGATACGAACGTTTAAACAAGTTGAAACATCCTGTACGCCGCATAGCAAGCTCTACTTTATATGCAATTTCGGAAGACGAGGCTCTACTTCCCGCGAGCCCGATAGATACGACTTCACCGGCAGAAACCGGAAACGTATTCTTTATATTTTCCTGATGGACATAAGCCGTATTCATACGATTATGTACCCATTCCCGGCTTCCGACACGAAGATCACCCACTTTCACATTCCCTTTTAAAGGTTTTACCAACCCAAGAATCGTTTTAAGCAAAGTTGTTTTACCCGTTCCGTTTGAACCGTAAATAAGAAGTTGTTCCCCGGCAGGAAGTTCCAGATTCAGATCATCAAACACAACCGCTGATGATTCCGTCACAACGGTCACATTTTCCATTCTGACGGGCAATCCTTCCACCCTCCCGGCACGCTTGCGCAAAAATAACCAGACATCATCTACGGACATATCATCAGTGATCAGATATTCCGTACGGCAATCGATATGTTCAACAATCTTATCAAAAGTATAGCCGACCCCCGCTTTTTCCAAAACAGAAACGGCACGTTCACTGATAAGTTCAATATGGCACTTTTTAATGCCGAGACGAACAATCATACACGCAGCAGCCTTTCCTGCAATTTTATCATGTAAGAATAAATCCGATACCGGAATATTCTTTTTTGATAAAAAATCATTGAATTCAAAAAGAGGATGCAGCCAATGGGAATCACTGGTAAAAATAATGCTGTCCTGATGCCGGATTATTAAGGAGTGCTCCACGAGACAAATTATTACAAATTAACCCCTGCGACTTACTTTACGCAATCGTTCTTCGTCAATAATCTTGATTTTACGCCCGTCCATCGCAATGATATGCTCGGAAGCAAACATCGACAACGTACGGATTGCATTTGAGGTTGTCATATTGGAAAGATTAGCCAGATCCTCCCGCGACAGATATATACTGATTGTAGCACCGTCTTCTTCCAGTCCATAATTGTCACGCAGGAACAACAACGATTCAGCTAAACGTCCGCGGATATGTTTTTGCGTCAGATTAACCGTACGTTCATCGGCAACACCAAGGTCTTTTGAAAGCTGACGGATAAAAAACATGGCCAGACCGGAATTGCCGTAGATCAGTTTTTCTACAACATTCATCGGAATAACACAAACAGTCGAAGCCTCGAATGCCGAAGCATTTGTCAGATATTGCTCCTGAGCAAATGCAGCACGATAGGCAAAATATTGGATAGGTCTTATCATGCGGATAATCTGACTCCGTCCTCCTACCCCATCTTTATAGATCTTTACCTTACCCTTAAGAAGACACATCATATCACGCGGTTCATCACCCTCACAATAAATCATTTCATTCTTTCTGAAGTTAAGAATCTTTGAATTATTGCGGAGTATATCACGTTCTTCTTCTGTTAAAACCCGCCAAACATCTGAAAGACTGGTAGATAAATCGACTATTTTCTTCTCCTGTTTAACCACAATTGTTTAATAACATACTTACAGAGCACAAATATACAACATGCTTTTTAATTGAAAAAGTGTTTCCAAAAAAAAATTTCACTCCGAAAATAACGGACGTACCACCATCAAACCCGCATTCCGTTTACTTTTTCCTATATAAACCGATAACGTTTGCGGATTTATAATCACCTTTTTTGCCGACGTTGAAGCATGAATGAATGTAATCTCTTCATTCTCATGATAGATAAATCCCACATGCGACACGTCCAGCCCTTCAATGTCAGTCACAAAACAAACAATATCACCATCCCTCATCTCTTTCTCGCCGGAAGTCATTTTTGTTTTAAGTATACACGAATACAAATTCCGCTCCGAAATCTCATTTTCTTTTCTTCGTATCACCTCAACATATTCCGGATGTGATTTGATCTGATTATAATTATCCGGATGAGATGATATATAATACAAATCAAACCGGTAAGGCTCACCTCCGATAGCTCCGGTTATATCTTTCACAAAACCTCTGTTTTCATTTTCATAAATCCAATCGGAAAAGTAATGAAGACGATCCATGTAATTATTTATCACGCCTCTGCGGTAACGCATATATTGCAACTGTTTACAAAAGTCCTCAAAAGCAGGATCATCATGCATTTTTACAATGTATGAAAGCGCCAGTACTGTTTCTACAAAAGTGGTACAATCAAACTCACGCAGGTTAACGACAAGTCCTTCCGGTTCAAATTCCAATGTCGAAGCCACATATGGTTTGTTTAAAAAGAAACGTGCGGTTTCTATTACCAATTCCGAAATCGGATTATGTTTAAACGGTTCTATATACGTCACATAATTATCAAAAATAATACGATCCGTATCCGTACTATAGAATATCTCTATTGACAATGATTCCGGATCCTCCGGTTCTACAACAGAACAAAAACCTTCCTCCTGTATTGAAGCAGTCTGCTCTTCCTGCAGTTGTATTTTTGTACCGCTTTTGCCGGAACAGGAAACACATAGCAACAAAAACCCGGCAATCAATATTTTAGTATTAAAAATCATTTCTTTTTTGATTTCTCACCAGTCTCCGTTGGTTTTTTCCCCAACAGATCCTGTAGTTTTATCATTTCGTCACGATACTGCGCCGCTTCTATAAAATCAAGTTTCCGGGCCGCTTCCGTCATTTGCTTTTTAGCACGTTCGATCGCTTTTTCCAACTGCCCCTGATTCATATACTGTACAACAGGATCTGCCGCCAGAGAAGCCTCTCTCTCAACATAAGCATAATCTTCCGCCAACTTCGGTTTCGTTTCTCCAAGAATAGAAGCTGTATTCTTGATAATCTGACGTGGCGTTATACCATGCAGCTTGTTATATGCCATTTGTTTTTCACGCCTGCGTGTCGTTTCATCCATCGTCTTCCTCATACTCGCCGTGATCGTATCGGCATAAAATATGACTTTCCCGTTTACATTACGTGCGGCACGTCCGGCAGTCTGGGTCAGAGAGCGATGTGAGCGCAAAAAACCTTCTTTATCCGCATCAAGAATCGCTACCAGCGAGACACTCGGCAAATCTAATCCTTCACGCAAAAGGTTCACGCCGATAAGTACATCAAACAGTCCGTTTCGCAAATCATCCATGATACGGACACGCTCCAACGTTTCAACATCACTGTGAATATATTCGCAACGTATCCCCATACGCATCAGGTAATCCGTCAATTCTTCCGCCATCCGTTTGGTTAACGTCGTAACAAGAACCCGCTCATCAACAGCTGCCCTTTGTTCTATCTCTTCCATCAGATCATCGATCTGATTCAATGTAGGGCGAATTTCGATAACCGGATCCAGTAATCCCGTAGGACGTATTACCTGATCCACAATCACCCCTTCACTCTTTTCCAGTTCATATTCTGCAGGAGTAGCGCTGACGTAAATGATCGTAGACGTAAGCGATTCAAATTCTTCAAATGTCAGAGGACGGTTGTCACGCGCAGCCGGCAGGCGAAATCCGTATTCTACAAGTGTATTTTTACGTGAACGGTCGCCTCCGTACATAGCCCGTATCTGTGGTACCGTAACATGGCTCTCATCTATCACCAGCAAAAAGTCTTCCGGAAAATAATCGATCAGACAGTAAGGCCGCTCACCTTCCTTTCTGCCGTCAAAATAGCGTGAATAGTTTTCAATCCCGGCACAATGTCCCAGTTCCTGTATCATTTCCAGATCAAACGTAACACGCTCCCGCAAACGTTTGGCCTCAAATGGCTTGCCGATACTTTCCAGAAAATCGACCTGTGTTCCGAGATCAACAGAAATCTGCCCCAGCGCATTCTTAATACGATCCTGCGTCGTTACGAACAAGTTTGTCGGGTATATATTCAATTTGTCCTGTTCATCATATTCGTGCCCCGTCAGAGGATTAAATGAAGAGATTCGCTCAATTTCATCTCCCCAGAATTCGATGCGGTAAGCCACACCGTCATATCCTTCTATTGCAGGATAAATATCGACCGTATCGCCACTCACACGAAAACATCCGCTACGAAAATCAATTTTGTTGTTAACATATAAAGCATCTACAAAGCGTCTCAACATTTTGTCGCGCGGGATCGTCATTCCCCTTTCCAGATAAACCACCTGCTCTGCAAAAGCGCGCGGATCGGCCATACCGTAAATACACGATACGGACGAGACCACAATTACATCCCTTCGTCCGGAAAGTAATGAAGCTGTCGCACGTAAACGCAACTTATCGATCTCCTCGTTGATGGCAAGATCTTTTTCTATGTAGGTATCAGTAGTCGGAATATATGCTTCCGGCTGATAATAATCATAGTATGAAACAAAATACTCGACGGCATTATGCGGAAAAAAACCTTTAAATTCACTGTATAACTGTGCTGCAAGTGTCTTGTTGTGACTCAAAATCAGAGTCGGACGTTTTATCTGCTCAATTACATTTGCAATTGTAAACGTTTTCCCTGACCCTGTAACCCCAAGTAATGTCTGGTAAGGCACTTCGTCGTGAAGTCCGTTGACAAGGGCTTTTATAGCTTCCGGCTGATCGCCTGTCGGTTTAAACGGCGATGAAATTTCAAAATCCATTAATCCTCCTGTTTATTTAAAATACAAAGATAACGCACACAAGGCTCACTCCAAAACAAAAGTGTCATTTTGTTTTACTCTAAGAACAAAGTCTCTTTTCTGTTTTTAATAAAAAATACCTCTTACTCATCAAAGTACAAAGAAAGTACCACATTTTCCGGTTTTCATGAATTTTTCATAAAAACAGGCCTTCATTTAATCTTAATTAGCAATACCCTCATTTTATATTAATAAATATCAAAAATGCACAAATAAGCAGCATTTATTATTATTTTTGCATCATACTAATTAGTATTCATTAAAAAGGTGTCAGATATGAACAAAAGATTATTACAAATTTCAGCATTATCTCTTTCCTTATTTGCAATACCTGCCATAGCGCAAAAAACTTATCATGTGAAGATCAATGGAAACGATTCCAACGACGGACTCAAATGGAGCACTGCATTCAAGAACATACAATCGGCTTTAGATGTGGCGTCGGAAGGTGATACGGTAAAGGTTTCGGCCGGAACCTATTATCCGACCTTGAATCTGGAAAAAGTCTATGGCGGAGGAACAGACCATTCCGATAAGATCAATTGCAGCTTCCTCCTGAAAAAAAACATCAAGTTATACGGAGGATTCCCGGCAAACGCTTCCGATGCAACGACCATGAACGACCGTGAATGGACAATAAACCAAACCATCCTGAGTGGAGACTTCAACAATGATGATGGTGATAACTTTGAAAACACGGAAGAAAATGCAATTCATGTTGTTGTCATGATAAAACCGTCATCGAATATGTTGATTGACGGATTTCATATAACCGGAGGAGGCGGAGATGAAGATAAAATAGGTTCGAGTATTTATGTGGATGGCACGTTGGTTGATCAAAGATGCGGAGGCGGTATCTATGCTTTCAATTTAAATAGTGAGGTATCACCCGTTTTATCTAATCTTAACATAAGAAATAACAAAGCCGCATGGCACGGAGGCGGAATCTATAATCACTCGGAAACCAACTATGCCTCACCTACATTGACCAATGTGACAATGACAAATAATCTGGCGAAAAAAGCAGGAGGAGGCGCATTGCTTATCAACGGAATGAATGCCAGTCCCAAACTTCAGAATGTAAATATAACAGGAAATGAAGCCTTAGAAGGTGGAGGTTTTGCCTGTATAGCAGAAGAAGATTGCTCTCCTACACTTGAAAACGTGTTAATCAGTGGTAACAAAGCCAACAAAAGTGCCGGAGTTTATATTTGGGCAATAGAAACGAATGCGAAGCCTGTAATTACCAACACTACAATTTGCGGAAATAGAGCCGATACAGATGGTGGTATTGGCGGCTTATTCATTCTGGCCAACGGTGATGTCAGCCCACAGATAAAAAATTCGGTTATATGGGGAAATAAAAGTACAAATATAGAAGGGGATAACATTTACCTTAGGAGTGTGTACGGAGAGAAAAAGCCTATATATACCTACAGCTTTATCGAAAACATGGATTTAGGCGAAACAAACCTCAACGGAAATACGGATCCGATGTTTGTGAATCCGATAGACGCGGATTTTGCGCCGACCACTTCGGATTTCGGCGATTATCAGTTGCAACCCACCAGCCCGCTGATCAACAAAGGAAATAATGCCGACAATTCACTGCCATACGATCTGGCCGGACAAGACCGTATATATGGAGATATTATTGACATCGGAACATATGAAGCGCAGGATATAGACCTGGTCGACAATGAAAAAATCATAACGGACAGATCCATTTGGAGCCATCAGAACAACCTTCATGTGAGAATCAGTAATAATACAGCTACCGTACGTATATATTCAATAAACGGAATGCTGATCAAACAAGTAAACAACCTTGGGGAAGGTACGCATACACTCACGCTTCCGAACGGCTTATATATCGTAACCCTGAGTACAGGAAAAACAACAAAAATATCAATCAGATAAAATTATACAGAGATGAGAAAAAATATATTACTTAGGTTTCTCGTTTGCGCCCTATCATTATGCTCCCTGCCGGTAATGGCAACCCGGTATCATGTAAATATAAACAGCGGAGACGATGCCAACGACGGATTAAAATGGAGTTCTGCCTTTGAAAATCTTCAGACAGCCCTTGATACGGCTAAAACCGGTGATGAGATATGGATAGCCGCCGGTACTTATCACCCTACAAAAAAGATAGCCGATGTCTATGGCAAAGGAAATTTGGAGCCAACGAATGAACGCCATCGCAGTTTTATGATTCCCAAGAACGTAAAAGTATACGGAGGATTTCCGGCAGGAGCTACAGATGCTACAAGTATGAGCAGTCGCAACTGGAAAGAACATCAAACCATACTAAGCGGTGATTTCGATGACAATGATGGCGACAACTTTGAAAACATGGGAGAAAACGCCTATCATGTGGTTATTCTGTTTGATGCGACGCCATCGACTGTTTTAGACGGGCTATATATAACAGGCGGATGTGCCGATGATGATGCAACTACATATACAGACGAAGATTACATATATTACGTGACAGGCGTAGACGGGGGAGGTATTTACGCACATTCGCCGGCAAGCGTATCTTCACCTACAATTTCCGATGTCTCGTTTTATGGAAATTACGCAAAAGCAGCAGGTGGGGCCATGCTTAATTATGCCGACACGGATGACGCATCCCCTGAAATGACAAATGTATCTTTTATTCAAAATAAAGCAGCAAACAGGCATGGTGGCGGACTTTTCAATTCCGGTGTTAGGATTCAGGCAACGCTTACTAATGTCAACGTAGTTGGAAACGCATCCAACTATAGTGGCGGGGGGTTATATTTCCTTACACTGGGAGAAGATATATGTTCTCCGACAATTACCAACACAGTTGTGAATGGAAATTACGCCAAAAACGGCAATGGTGGTGGCATTTATATAGCGACCTACGGAGGCGATGCCGAACCATACATCATCAACTCCACAATATGCGGCAATCGGATGGAAACAACCGGAGGTAAAGACGGAGGAGGACTGGCTATTCTTGCAGAAGGAGTATCTAAAGCCCATATTTTAAACACCGTCATCTGGGGAAACAAAGGTGTTAACCATGATAACTTTTATACAGAAGGTACCTGGGGTATTCAAAACACCATTTCCGGTTCACTTATAGAAGGAGATGACCTTGGTGACACGAATCTTCCCGGAGATACGGATCCGAAATTTTTAGATGCGGTAGACGCTACTTTTGCTCCTACTTTAGAAGGCGATTATCAACTAACACTCGAAAGCCCTCTCATCAATAAAGGGATCAATGACTATATTTCCGCATCCATAGATTTGCTCGATCATCCCCGTATTTTTGACGGAACAGTGGATATAGGAGCATACGAATCACAAGGCAAAACTCCGGTAAACAATGAAGCAATATTCAGCGAAAAAGCGATCTGGAGCTATAATAGTCATTTATATGTGCGGATTGGCCAGCCTGCAACCCTGTATGTATACTCCCTTGACGGAACATTGGTAAAACATATAAACAATTTAGGGCAAGGATCCTATGAATATTCATTACCGCAAGGAATATATATTGTGACGTTGAGTGACGGCACAACAGAAAAGGTTGTTATCAGATAATTGAAACAATAAGAATATTCCCAAAGAAAAAGGGTGGAAATTTTGCTTGAAATTTCCACCCTTTTTCTTTGAATTTCCTTTCCTTCTATATATATGCCGCCACTTTCTTTCGATCTGTCTGTACGGTTTCAAATTCCGACGTAACGACACTACTCCCCATCGGAACATGTTCATTCCGGTACTCCATTCTGCTATAAACAATATTGCGGGCCGATGTATGGAATTCTTTCGCTCCCGTTTCAGCTTCAATACGGGCAATATTATCTTCACGAACACCACAGCCCGGCATGACAATGATTCGCCCGTCCGCACGCCGTACAAGTTCTTTGATCAAAGGTATTCCATGCACGGCATCAGGTTGTTGTCCGGACGTCAGTATACGGTCGCACCCTAGTTCTATCAATTGTTCTAATGCAGCAAACGGGTCACGGCATACGTCAAAAGCACGGTGACAGGTAACGGATAAAGGTTTTGACGCATCGATCAGACGACGCATTAAAGAAATATCAATATCCCCTTGTTTTGTCAGACAACCGAACACCACACCATGTACCTTCAGTTGCTTTGCCATTTCAATATCATACAACATCGATTCGATTTCCGCTTCCGTATATAAAAAGTCACCTCCACGTGGACGTACAATGATATTGATATCAATCTTCGATGTCAACTTCTGTGCCATACGTATCTCGCCATAGCTTGGAGTAGTACCTCCTTCCGGAATAGCGGCGCACAACTCGACCCTGCGCGCCCCCCCTGCTTCCGCTTCCACACAACTCTGTGCTGAATTTGCACATATTTCAATAATTCTTCCCATATAAAATCTCTTTTTATTCTGTGAGTACAAATATAAATACATTCTAGTAAATATTTTAACAAAAAACCTCTCCAATTTGAATTCTTTTTCTTTATTTTTGTATGATTACAATCTATTATAAAGTCATAATTATGGAAACAGGCATATTTTCAACACTCTTTGAGACATTGACATTATTCACCTGGAAACAGGTGGTTATGATTGTTATAGGAGGCTTATTGATATACCTTGCCATTGCAAAGAAATATGAGCCGACAATACTTCTACCGATGGGCTTCGGAACATTACTGGTTAATATTCCCCTGTCATCAGCCATAGGGCCGGAAGGTGCACTAACCGTATTTTTTAATGCGGGTATAAAAACAGAAATCTTTCCCTTGCTGATTTTCATTGCGGTAGGCGCTATGATCGATTTCAGTTCTCTTTTCCGGAATCCGTTGTTGCTCTTGTTCGGTGCAGCCGCTCAATTCGGTATATTTTTTACGATCTGCCTGGCCACATTAGTTGGCTTTGATCTTAAAGAAGCTGCTTCGATCGGGATCATAGGAGCTGCAGACGGGCCGACTTCCATCTATGTAGCTTCAAAATTTGCAGAAGACCTGCTCGGCCCTATATCCGTAGCAGCCTATTCCTATATGGCGTTGGTCCCCATCATACAACCTCCCGTAATCAAAGCCCTGACAACAAAAAAAGAAAGAACGATCCACATGACCGGAAGTCAGGCTCCTGTTTCAAAAGTCACGTTAATCCTATTTCCCATTCTCGTTACCCTTGTCGCCGGAATAATTGCACCGACATCGGTTTCTTTGATTGGTTTTCTGATGTTCGGCAATCTGATTCGTGAATGCGGCGTATTGCAAAAATTATCTCTTTCCGCGCAAAACGAACTCTCCAGTCTGGTAACGATACTTCTGGGTATAACGATTTCATTTACCATGACAGCTGAGCAATTTATTAATATAAAGACACTATATATCATTCTGCTCGGCCTGATTGCATTTATTATGGATACTGCGGGAGGTGTTATTTTTGCTAAAATCCTGAATTTGTTTTTAAGCCAGAAGTACAAAATAAATCCGATGGTAGGCGCCGCAGGAATTTCGGCTTTTCCAATGTCGGCACGGGTTATCCATCGAATGGGTTTGGAAGCCGACAGTACGAATTATCTCTTAATGCCGGCCGTTAGTGCAAATGTTTCCGGTCAGATCGGATCGGTTATTGCCGGAGGCTTGATTTTATCTTTAGTTCCTTATTTTTTATAAAATATTCAGTAATGGAAATGACTACTTTTTACGCTGCGTTAAAAATTATGGGTATAGGTATGACAGGAATATTCGTTTTCATGCTACTATTCGGAATCATTATTTATGTGCTACATAAAGCCTTTCCTGCTAAAGAAAAACCTCTGACAGACGAAAACTCCTGACATACATAGAAAAAGGAGATCGATAAAAAGAGACAGAACCTGATAAGGAAAGCGCATAATCAGCAAAAAGTCCAGCTTCATCAAGGATTGATTATCGCTATGTCCCGGTAATAAAAATAAGCAGGCTTATTTTGTATTACGCTCAACTTGCACTATATTTGCCCCCCAGAAACAGATCTTTTTTAGTATTTATTTAAAATACATAACAAAATGAAAGTATTGAAATTCGGCGGAACATCCGTAGGTTCCGTGAATAGTATCCTTAGTGTAAAAAAAATAGTAGAGGCTATTGACGAGCCGGTCATTGTTGTCGTATCCGCTCTTGGCGGAATAACGGACAAATTGATACATATGTCAAAATTAGCTTCGAATGGTGATAACTCCTATAAAAAAGAATTTACCGAAATAGTCACGCGCCACAAATCTGTGATAGAAGGCGTTGTTCCGAAATCCAGACAGGCTTTGGTTTCAAAAAAAGTAATGGAAACGCTCGATGAATTGGAAAATATTTATCGCGGAGTATTCCTGATAAAGGATTTATCGGCAAAGACATCTGATACCATTGTAAGTTACGGGGAAAGACTATCATCCATCATTGTTTCGAATGTCATTAAAAATGCAAAATTATACGATTCTCGTCAGTTTATTAAAACACACAAACAGTTCAATAAACATGTTGTCGATTTTGAACAGACAAACAAACTGATCAAAAAAACGTTCAAACCAATGCCTAAAGTCGCATTGGTTCCCGGCTTTATTTCTTCAAGTATGGACGACGGCGAAGTAACCAACCTGGGACGCGGAGGTTCAGATTACACAGCATCCATTCTGGCAGCAGCACTCGATGCTTCCATGCTTGAGATATGGACAGACGTAGATGGCTTCATGACAGCAGACCCACGTGTTATAAATTCCGCTTATGTAATCGATCATCTATCTTTTACAGAAGCCATGGAGCTTTGTAATTTCGGAGCGAAAGTAATCTATCCTCCAACGATTTACCCTGCCTTTCATAAAAATATCTCTATCAGGGTATGCAATACATTCAATCCGAAAGCTCCGGGAACTCTTATCTCAAAAGAGGATAGCAGGAAAGACGGTAAAAAAGAAAACAAGGCAATCATTAAAGGTATATCTTCGATAAACGACACATGCCTTATTACCGTACAGGGGCTGGGTATGGTAGGTGTTATCGGCGTTAATTACAGGATATTTCGTACTTTAGCAAAAAGCGGTATAAGCGTATTCATGGTATCACAGGCAAGCTCGGAAAATAACACGACATTTGCCGTAAAGAACGAAGATGCAACTTTAGCAGTTGAAGTCCTCAACGAAGAGTTTGCTCCGGAGCGTTCCAGGGGTGAAATTGATGACATCGTTGCAGAAAAAGAACTTGCTACGGTTGCTATTGTCGGTGAAAATATGAAACGTACTCCCGGTATAGCAGGAAAACTGTTCGGTACGCTGGGGCGTGCGGGTATAAGTGTTATAGCATGTGCACAGGGAGCTTCCGAAACGAATATATCATTCGTTATCAAACTCGAATCTCTTCGTAAAGCACTGAACTCAATCCACGACTCTTTTTTTCTTTCGGAATACAAGATGCTGAACCTATTCCTTGCCGGTGTAGGGACAGTAGGCGGACACCTGCTGGAACAAATCAAACACCAACAGAAAAAACTGATGAAGCAAAACGGCGTAAAACTGAATGTCGTGGGGATAGCAAACTCCAGGAAAATGCTGATGCGCCGCGAAGGTCTGGACCTTAAGACCTGCCTCAAAGACCTCAAAACAAAAGGAGTGGACTCATCACCGGCTATCCTTCGGGATGAAATCATAAAAATGAATATTTTCAATTCCGTTTTTATTGATTGCACATCGAGTGAAAAAATAGCCGGACTATATGAAACGTTGTTAAATAAGAATACTTCGGTAGTTGCAGCAAATAAAATAGCAGCATCTTCTTCTTATAAAAACTATACATTACTGAAAGAGACTGCACGTAAACGCGGAATAAAATTTTTGTTCGAAACAAATGTGGGCGCCGGATTGCCGATCATCAATACGATGAATGACCTTATCAATAGTGGCGACCATATCCTAAAGCTTGAAGCCGTACTATCCGGTACACTGAATTTTATATTTAACACGATAAGCGAAGATATTCCATTGAGCAAAGCCATAAAAATGGCTGTCGATGCAAAATATGCAGAACCGGATCCGCGTATAGATCTGAGTGGCAAGGATGTGATTCGTAAATTGGTTATACTTGCACGCGAAGCCGGGTACTCGGTGGAGCAGAAAAATGTTAAAACCAATCTTTTCATTCCGAAAAAATATTTCAATGGCTCAATTGAAGATTTCTGGAAACACATTCCTGAGCTTGATGCCGAATTCGAAGAAAAACGTAAAAAACTTGCCGCCAAAGACAAGCGTCTGCGCTTCGTCGCCAGTATGAGCAATGGAGAATGCGAAGTCGGGCTAATGGAAGTAGGAAGTCATCATCCTTTCTATGAGTTGGAGGGCAGCAATAATATTATAATGATTTCGACAGAGCGTTATCATGACTATCCGATGATCATCAAAGGATACGGCGCCGGTGCAGATGTGACTGCAGCAGGCGTTTTTTCCGATATCATTTCAATCGCCAATATCAGATAAAAGTATGCGGGAGCATACAATTGGCGACATTCTCAGAATCCTTATTAAACGATAAAACAGCTTAACATCAAAAATGAAATATTACAGCACGAACAAACAGGCGCCTTTAGCAAATCTGGAAGAAGCAGTCATTAAAAGTCTTGCGGGCGACAAAGGGCTTTATATGCCTGAACAGATCCCATCTATCGACAAAAATGTCATTGCAACAATGAAAAACATGTCTTTTCAGGAAATCGCTGACACTGTGGCACAGGCATTTTTCGGAGAAGACATGGATCCGCAATCGTTAAGTGATATCGTCAAAGATACGCTTTCATTCGATGTACCCGTAGTGCATGTAAACGATAATATTTACAGCCTTGAATTATTCCACGGACCGACCCTTGCATTCAAGGATGTCGGTGCACGTTTTATGGCTCGCCTGTCAAGTTATTTCATTTTACGTAAAGGATTAAACCGTGAAGTAAATGTGCTTGTCGCAACTTCCGGTGACACCGGAGGAGCTGTTGCAAACGGCTTTCTGGGAGTGCCCGGCATCCATGTATTTGTACTTTACCCGAAAGGGAAAGTCAGTCCGATACAGGAATGCCAGTTTACAACACTTGGTAAAAATATCACGTCGCTTGAAATAGACGGTACATTCGACGACTGCCAGGCATTGGTTAAAGCTGCATTTGTTGATGATGATCTGAATAAGCACATGCAACTCACATCTGCCAACTCGATCAATGTGGCACGGTTTCTGCCACAATCCTTCTATTATTTCAGTGCTTATGCACAGTTAGACAGGATCGGCAGAGCCGATGAATTAGTTTTTTGTGTACCGAGCGGTAATTTCGGTAATATAACCGCCGGACTTTTCGCCTACAAAATGGGATTACCTATTAAACATTTTATTGCCGCCAACAACCAGAATGATGTATTTTTTGAATACCTGCAGACCGGAAAATACAATCCGCGCCCATCGGTAGAAACATACGCCAACGCCATGGACGTAGGCAATCCAAGCAATTTCGCGCGTATACTCGATTTATTAGCAAACAGCCACAAGGAGATTGCCGCGCTTATTTCAGGCTACCGGTATACAAACGAACAAATCGCCGATACGATGTGTTATGTTTACAATACCTATAAATATTTACTGGACCCACATGGCGCCTGCGGATATCAGGCACTTGCCGATTATCAGCTAAAACCGGAAGAAACCGGAATATTTTTAGAAACAGCTCACCCTGCTAAGTTCAAAGAAACGGTTGACAGGATTCTCCATTCCGACATTGAAATCCCCGCAAAATTGCAGGAGTTTATGAAAGGAGAAAAAAAGAGCACCCCACTCGGAAAAGATTTTGAAGGTTTTAAGGCTTTTCTTATGTAATCGGATGCATTATTTTGTTTTTAGGATCAAAGTAAAAAAACGTCCGGTCCTATCATCCCATGTAGGAGACTTATCTTCAGCCAACATCATAATTTTCAATTCTTCTTCCGAAATAGATTCTTCTTTATCGGAATAAACATCAAATTTACGAAAAGCGGGAATCAAACGCTCTGTAGTTTTAGCTTTATCATCCCAAAAAACGGTATGCATCGATAACAATACAATAATACCGGGAAATCCTGATATGTAATCGAGTCCGTCATCGATTACCTGCTCAGCTCCTTCTATATCAATTTTAATAATATTCGTATTATTCAAATTTCGCCCGGATAAAAAATCTACTAAAGATGTCGTAACAACTTTCCTTTCTCCTCCTATCGACTTTGTTGATGTATCTTTATTATTCACATCAGTAAAACCAAATCCGACGATATCTCCTGTTTTCTCGGAAATACAGATGTTAAACAATTCTACTTTATCATTTAAATAATTGATCATACAATTTCTTTTCAGAATCTGAAAATTTTCCGGATCAGCTTCTACAACGGAAATCTTTCTGGCATTTAATGAATAAGCAATCATTACAGTAGTCCCTATCCACCCTCCGATATCAATAACCTCCTTTTCCGGAGAAACATATTTTCTATAAAAATCAAAAGTTTCCGGCTCCAGTTTCTCCGAATTAAACATATTCCATATGCGATAATGGCTTGCAATAACTTCAAAAGCCATCTCATTTGCAACGACCTTTATATGACGTTTTTCTCTTTTATTAAACAGCAAGTTCATTGTTTCCAAAAAACAATTGTCATATAAAAATTTTAAAACTCCGGAATTGCTGATGGTTTTCTTTATCCGATTTTTCCAATACATATTTCTCGATTTTTAATTATATTTCAATAAGATTTGTCCAAAACGACGACAAATATAGAATAACATATTCAGAAGAGACACATTCATTTGTGCAACAAATAGTAATTTAACCTATAGTAACACTATTAATTAAAATTTTCACATATAATAAAAAACATTTATTCATTTTTTATGAAGAAGTTATCTTGACTTTTAGAAATTAGCAT
>JAITVS010000145.1 GCA_031285685.1 Tannerella sp. | reverse complement strand
TTGGACATCTGTTAATTCTAATTTCTTTATCTTTCCCATTATTAATTATCCTATCTAATATAATAACAGGCGAAGTAAAGAAAAATATATTATATAAACTAATTATGAACATCTACTTACAGTAAAAATGAAATATATTTTTCTCTCATTCATGCTATTAAGCGCATGCTTATTTTTCTCTTGCAGTAAAGAAGAAAATGAAAATTTCAGAATCGAAGGTTTGACAATGGAAAACTATCCGTTTGTTGATGGCTCAACATCCACCGCGCCTTTAAATAATCTGATTGCGTGCAAATTACTCGGATATAAGTACGAATGGCAACAAGCCTGGGTTGCAAACGGATTATGGCAGCTTACCACCGACCTTCCATACGAATTTGTATCGGAACGGATAAAATCATCCCAAACCCACAATTCCTTTATCAATTTGATTGATAATAAGGCCGAAATCATCCTTTCAGCACGTAAAATGTCGGATGATGAAAAACAATATGCGGAAAATGCAGGGGTCACATTAATAGAAACTCCGGTCGCATTAGATGCATTCATCTTTATTACGAACAAAGAAAACAAGATAAAATCATTAACCATCAACCAAATACAGGATATTTATACAAGCAAAATAAGAAACTGGCAAGAAGTCGGAGGAAGCGATAATCCCATCAACCCCTATGTGAGGAACGCAAACTCAGGCAGCCAGGAACTGATGGAATCACTGGTGATGAAAAATATTGAAATCAGCATTTTCCCGGAAGATTATGAATCCGAGATACCCGGCATGTTACCCGTATTTTCAACACTCAGAAATGATGTGAACGGACTATGCTATACGGTTTACTATTATAAAGAACAACTCGTACGGGAAGATGTTGTAAAAAGCCTTGCAGTCAACGGCATCTATCCCGATAAAAAAACCATAAAAAGAAAAGAATATCCACTTGTTGCAGAAGTATACGCCGTAATCCGTTCCGATCTGGATAAATCATCTGCTGCTTATAAAATTTATGAACTGCTTCAAACAAAAGAAGGCAAAGTATGGATAGAGGAAAGTGGATATATTCCTTATAATTAAGATTCCGGTATATTTCATAAAAAGAGTGCATATCATATTCAGGATGTCTCCATAAATATGATATACAACCGGAATTTAAACATCATCAATACCTGAATATCAGATTTTAATAATTTTCGTCGGCTCATTCATGGAAGCAAACGAATAAAATGCCGCTTCGCCTTCTTCTATATAAAAACAAGTTAACACGGGGTTTTCTTCCGATTGATAGATTTTCTTCAATTCCGGCATCGTTTCCAGCACCTTCCGTCTGGCAGCAATTTCATCTGTAAATTTCACTTTTCCGGAAAGACGCATCCATTGCATGATTTCAGGCATAAATGCGCAGATTTCCACATGAGGATTTTGTTGCAACTGTTTATAAACAGGCTTTACCGTGCCTGTACAGAATGCCGGTTTCCCGTTCCATTCCATTACAAAACCAAAAGGACGCACACGTGGCTGACCATTTTCATCAACCGTGCCGACATAATATGTACGGCATTTGTTCAAAAAATCCAAAATTTCTTTCATAACTATTATTTTGTTTTTATTAAATAAAAATATTAAATTACAATCAAGCTTATTATCCGACAAATATAAAAATTTAAATTAACCTGTCAAAGTATCATAATGACATCTCTTCTTTTCGAATGTTGACATTTTCATATTTAATTCCACTGTTCTTATTTCCTGGTATATAATAAAAATTAACCCGTTCATTTAGATTATTTGCAACGTTTTTTAAAAATATGTATTTTTGCCATGAAAAATTTGAACAAACGATTATGGATTATTCTTTTTTAGACTTTCTGACACTTGTCGGAGCCCTCGGGATGTTCCTCTACGGAATGAAAATAATGAGCGAAGGCCTCCAGAAAGTCGCCGGTGATAAAATGAGAAGCATTTTGTCTGTGATGACATCAAATCGCGTGGCAGGTGTGTTAACCGGAGTTTTAATTACTGCTCTCATTCAATCTTCAAGTGCAACAACCGTAATGGTTGTCAGTTTCGTAAATGCAGGACTTCTCAATCTGGCACAAGCCATAAGCGTTATCATGGGAGCCAATGTCGGAACAACAGTTACCGCGTGGATTATATCTATTTTCGGATTTAAAGTCGACATAAGTATATTTGCCTTACCCATTATCGGTATATGTATCCCTCTTATATTTTCAAGTAATAATACGCGTAAATCATGGGGTGAATTCCTCATGGGATTTGCACTTCTTTTCCTCGGATTGGCCTATCTGAAAAATTCGGTTCCCGATCTTCAGGGAAACCCTGAAGTATTATCTTTCATACAGAATTATACCTCCATGGGATACGGCTCTATTCTCCTGTTCCTCTTAATCGGCGGGATATTAACCGTTATTGTCCAGTCATCCAGTGCTACAGTCGCAATTACCCTTATCATGTGTACAAAGGGTTGGATTCCCTTCGAAATGGCTGCAGCGATGGTGCTTGGAGAAAATATAGGAACCACCATTACTGCAAATATCGCAGCGATAAAGGCGAATATTCAGGCACGCCGCGCCGCATTTGCACATTTTATGTTCAATATCCTCGGAGTTTGTTGGATACTAATCGCATTTTATCCTTTCATTAATATGATATCATGGATCGTAACGAACTATGGGCCCGGCAACCCGGGAGAATACGCTTCTTTCATAAGTACGCTTGACCCGCAAACAATAGAAGCGATCACTTCCGAAAAAAAACCTACCGATCCGGATCTCATTGCATTACAAAACAAAGCGGCATCATTACAAGTTTCCGTATCTTATGGGTTGTCATTGTTCCATACTTTGTTCAACATCTGCAATATATTTATCATGATATGGTTTGTGAAGCTTTACGAAAAGGTATGTTCATTTGTTATCAAACCGAAGAAAGGCGTTGAAGAAGAAGAATTTCAGCTTAAATTCATCTCTGCGGGAATGCTTTCCACATCCGAACTTTCACTACTTCAGGCCAGAGAAGAAATTGCCCTTTACGGCAAACGCGTACACCGCATGTTCGGAATGGTCAAAGAACTTTATTATGAAAAAGATACGGATAAATTCCTGAAAATTTTCGGGCGTATTGAAAAATATGAACAGATCAGCGACCGCATGGAAATTGAAATCGCCAATTACCTGACAAAGGTTTTGGAAGGGCGTTTGAGTTCACAAGGGAAAGATAACATCCGTATTATGTTGCGTGTTATTACAGAGATAGAAAGTGTTGCAGATTCATGCAATAACCTGGCCAAGGCGATCAAACGCCGCAACGATGGCAAATCCGTATTTCTTGAAAGCCAGAACCATAACATTGATCATATGTTCTCTCTTGATAACAAAGCAATCGAGCACATGAATTTACTTCTGGAAAAACCGGAACAGGATATCGTAAATGACGATATGGATCCTTCAATTAATATTGAGAACGAAATAAATAATTACCGTAATCAGTTGAAAAATGATAACCTCGAAAGCATAGATACTAAAAAGTATAGTTATTCCGACGGCGTTTACTATATGGATATTGTTTCCGAATGTGAGAAACTGGGAGACTATGTAATCAATGTAGTACAGGCTGTTGTCGGAAAAAAAATATAAACGAATCCAGACAATAACAAAAAAATGCTGCTCCTAACCAAAAGAGCAGCATTTTTTATTTTCTAACAGAACTTTCTATTCAAAACGAATAATCCTGCCATGATTTGATCTGAATATCTTCCATTTTCATCTTACAGAATGCGCTTATAAACGCACTCGCCAGACGAATATTCGTTATCAGCGGAATATTATGATCGATTGCAGCACGGCGTATCCGATACCCATTTGTAAGTTCTCGCTTGGTCTGATCTTTAGGTACATTGATAACCAAATCAAACTGATGATTGGAGAACATCTCCATTATATTCAACTCTCCGCCTTCTTCATCCGGCCAGTTTACAGTCAGAGCCTCCACTCCGTTTTCACCTAAGAACTTAGCCGTTCCGGCTGTCGCATAAATGACATAGCCTTTTGATGCAAGCTCCTTACACGGATCCAGCAATTCTACTTTATCTTTCAGCGCACCGGATGAAACCAGAATATTCTTGTCAGGTATATTATTACCTACAGATATCATCGCCGAAAGCAATGCTTCGTTAAAACTATCACCAATACATCCTACTTCACCCGTAGATGCCATGTCAACACCAAGTACCGGATCCGAATTATGCAATCTGGCAAAAGAGAACTGAGCCGCCTTCACTCCTACCCAGTCTATATCAAACGCACTCTTATCCGGCTTCGTATACGGAGCATCCAACATAATACGGGTAGCAGTTTCTATCATATTATGTTTCAACACCTTCGACACAAACGGAAAACTTCGTGACGCACGAAGATTACATTCAATCACCTTTATTTCATTATCCTTTGCCAGATATTGAATATTGAAAGGGCCTGAAATATTAAGTTCTTTCGCTATCATGCGGCTTATTTTCTTCACACGATTCACAGATTCCAGGTAAAGCTTCTGCGGTGGGAAAACCAGCGTCGCATCTCCCGAATGAACACCCGCAAATTCCACATGCTCTGATATAGCATATTCAACAACTTCGCCGTTTCTGGCAACGCCATCAAACTCCACTTCTTTTGCTTCGGTAAGGAATTCGGAAACAACCACAGGGTATTCTTTCGATACCTTTGCTGCAAGAGCAAGGAAACCGATCATCTGTTCTTTGTTATGGCAGACATTCATAGCCGCTCCCGAAAGTACATAAGAAGGACGAACGAGCAGGGGGAAACCGACTTCAGCAATAAATGCATCGATTTCTTCCATACTGGTAAGCTCCGCCCATCTTGGCTGGTCAATTCCCAACTGATCAAGCATTCCTGAGAATTTATGGCGGTTTTCCGCACGGTCGATGGATACCGGCGAGGTTCCGAGAATCGGCACATTCTGACGATGCAGTTTCATTGCCAGGTTATTCGGAATCTGTCCTCCGACCGACACAATAACGCCTTTCGGCTGCTCAAGGTCGATAATATCCAATACACGCTCAAATGACAGTTCGTCAAAATACAACCTGTCACACATATCATAATCAGTAGAAACGGTTTCCGGATTATAATTGATCATAATCGATTTAAAACCGAGATTACGGGCCACCTGAGTGGCATTCACCGAGCACCAGTCAAATTCTACCGACGAACCGATACGATAAGCTCCCGAGCCAAGTATGATAACTGATTTATCACCTTTATAGTAGGATATATCATTCTCTGTTCCATCATAAGTAATATAAAGATAATTGGTAAGATCAGGATATTCCGAAGCAACCGTGTTAATACGTTTCACCGTAGGTAAAACACCCAGTTTTTTTCGATGACTACGCACTCTGAGATTATCTTTTTCCATATTTCCCGAAGGATTCTCCGTATAACGGGCAATCTGGAAATCTGAAAAGCCGAAATGTTTTGCTTTAAATAGCACATCTTCCGGTATATCCTCTATTTTCTTATATTCGCCTAAAACTTTTGTGAAATCAACAATATTTTTCAATGCGTTCAGGAACCATGGATCAATCTTAGTAAGTTCATGTATTCTTTCGATGGCATATCCTTTTTCCAATGCCTGCGCCACCGCGAAAATACGCAAGTCGGTAGGATTAGACAATTCATAGTCAAGATCTTCAAATTTAACATCGTTATTTCCGACAAAACCATGCATACCCTGCCCTATCATACGAAGACCTTTCTGCATAATCTCTTCAAAACTCTTACCGACCGACATGATTTCACCGACTGACTTCATACTGGAGCCAATCTTACGATCTACACCGATAAATTTCGCTAAATCCCAACGCGGTATTTTTGCAATAATATAATCGACTTTAGGGGCTTCGTAGGCAGAATTCGGTGTGCCCATCTCTCCAATTTCATCAAGGCTGTAATTCAGTGCAAGTTTAGCAGCAACAAACGCTAACGGATAACCGCTGGCTTTAGAGGCAAGAGCCGATGAACGCGACAGACGGGCATTGATTTCGATTACCCTGTAATCACGTAATTCGGAACTGTAAGCATACTGAATATTACATTCCCCTACAATCCCCAAATGACGTACGGTTGTCGCGGACAGTTCCTGTAACATTTTTACTTCTTCATCATCCAGCGAGCAAGTCGGTGCAACAACAATACTTTCTCCCGTATGGACACCCAACGGATCGACATTTTCCATGCTTACCACTGTAAAACAGTGGTCATTCTTATCGCGTATAACTTCAAATTCTATTTCTTTCCAACCTTTTAATGATTCTTCCACCAGTATCTGGTTAGAATATGTAAACGCGCTTTCCGCCAGTTTTTTCAGTTCATCAACATCTTTACATATACCGCTCCCCATACCACCTAAGGCATAAGCGGAACGTATCATCACCGGAAAACCGATACGATTCGCCGCATTAATTGCGGCATCCATCGTTTCTACGGCCTCACTGACCGGAGTTTTTACCCCTTTTTCACTCAAACGGTTAACAAAACGTTCCCTGTCTTCCGTATCCATAATTGCCTCAACAGAAGTTCCCAGTACTTTTACTCCATATTTTTCGAAAATACCGTCCGTGTAAAGTTTTGTCCCGCAATTCAGCGCTGTTTGTCCCCCAAAAGAAAGAAATATGCCATCCGGCTTTTCTTTCTTAATGACTTCTTCCACAAAATAAGGAGTGATCGGTAAAAAATAAACCTTATCGGCTATACCTTCCGACGTTTGTATGGTTGCAATATTCGGATTGATCAAAACGGAGAAGATTCCTTCCTGCTTAAGCGCCTTTAACGCCTGTGACCCTGAATAATCAAACTCCCCCGCCTGTCCTATCTTTAAGGCTCCCGAGCCAAGTACAAGGACTTTTTTCACATTTACTTTAGACATAATCAAACTATTATTTCGTTAATATTTTTCATAATATAAGTATAAGGAAGATCCTGCGTTCCTCTTATTTCCGATACGACTTGTTCTTCCTCCACAGGTAACGGTTTAAGTGTTTTATTGTAAAGTTCTTTGTCTTTCAACACATCCAGCGCTTTCTGAAGTGTCTCATCACCTCTCAGATTATATTGTATTTCACCTTTCTGATAATAATAACGTTTAACGATTTCGGAAGAAATCAGGCGTTTTATATCTTTTTTATACTTTTCGAGATCACGTTCAAGGTTCGGTTTCAACTTTTCTTCCAGGGCCACAAACAATGTAGAATCTTCCTCCATAAAACCCTCGAACTCTGCAACCTCCTTCAATGCTTTCAGCGTCTTCTCGCTTTGGCGGTCATACTCAAAATTCTTCTCTATCATGTATTTCCGGAACGATTCATAATCTTCATCCGAATACACAAATTCTTCTGCCGTAGCTATTGTCTTATGTTTACTCACCCAATCCGTTACATAATCAAACAGGATATAGTCCCTGTCCGCATATAAATAATACAACATAGTAGGCATCTTGTCTTCCTCAACCTCAAAATCCGGACGGATACCTCCCCCGTCACGAACAGGGCGACCATTTTCTGTGTAAAATATGGATGTCAGGCTGTCCGGAATAGCTTCCACACTACCATCCGCACTTCTGTGAGAATAATCAAGTTGTTGTATACACCGTCCACTCGGTATATAATACTTATTTGTCGTAACTTTCAGTTTTCCGTCATAAGGAAGGTTCCGGGTAGATTGTACAAGTCCTTTTCCAAAAGAACGTTGCCCGACAAGGACCGCACGATCCATATCCTGCATAGAACCGGAAACAATTTCCGAAGCGGAGGCCGAAGCTCCATTGATAAGTATGGCTATCGGTATTACTGTGTCTAATGGCTCATTGTATGTCCGGTACGTTCTGTTCCACTGGCTCACTTTCCCTTTCATTGTCAGCACTTCCTTTCCCTTAGGTACAAAAAGATTCACGATCTGTACGGCACCTTCAAGCAATCCACCGCCATTATCGCGCAAATCGAGTATAAAAGACTCTATCTGATGATTATTTTTCAGGTCTTCGAAGGCAGCCTTTACTTCCTGGGCGCTTTTATCTGTAAAACCTTTCAGGTAAATGTATCCCGTCTTATCACCATAAACACCATAATGTACCACCTGATCGACGACGACCTGTTTTCGTACAACATCAAATTTAAGGGGCTTCTTCTCTCCCGGGCGTTGCACTTTAACCGTCATTTTCGTATTTGGCACTCCTTTCAACAAATCGCTCACCTTGTCTGACGACATGTTCTTTGTATCGGTCGTATCGACTGCCACAATCAAATCACCGGCTTTAAGTCCCGCTTCTGCAGCAGGCATTCCTCCAAACGGCTCTGTAATAACAGTCCCTCCTTCACGATAACGTATATAAGCCCCTATTCCTCCGTACTCACCCGTTGTCATGAATTTAAACTGTTCCATCTCATCCTCCGGAATGTATTCCGTATAAGGGTCCAGTCCTTTCAACATGGCATCAACACCACGCCGCATCATCTTCTGCATATCAAGCGTATCTACATAAAACATTTCCACTTCCTTGACCAAAGCATTGAAAATATCCAGTTGCTTACTTACTTCGAAACGATTGTTATCACGATCCTCTTTACTTACTTCGGCCGATGCTCCCGCTCCGGACGTTGTATTTTCCTGCGCATACATACTGTAAACACACAGAAATACGAATAGAAAACTTAATTTTATCTGTCGCATATTTATAATTTTCTCTGAAAAACGGTGTAAAAATAGTCAATTATACGCTTATTTCCTTAAAATCCCGTCAACTTTTAACTTTATTTGCTCCCAACGATCTTCCGCAATCTGCGCTCCCACTGTTTCAATCACATTTCCGGATAATAATGAGCCTATCTGTGCAGACTGTTCCAAGTTCGCACCCAAAGAATATCCAAACAAGAATCCTGCGGCAAAATTATCTCCGGCTCCGGTCGTATCTATAACACTATTATCCAATGCGGAATCATGTATCTTCTGATCATTCTTTTTTGCCAATACACCATCTTTTCCAATTGTAACGATGGATATTTCAACATCTCCGGATATCACATCGATCGCGTCATAGGCCGGAAGACCTGTATATGCTTCTGCCTCACTCTCATTAGAAAAAAGAATATCAATATACGCAGGAATAACTTCTTTCAACAAATCTTTGAAACCGTGAACTATATTAAAATTGGATAAATCCAAAGCTACTTTCAATCCCAGGCTTTTTGCACGCTTTATGATGGGCAGGAATAACTTCTCATTAGAGATCAGATAACCCTCCATATACAGGCAATCATATTGCTGAAGAGTTTCATCGAGTATTTCTTCGTCAGACAAGGTTGCTGCAGGTCCGAGAAACGTAGCCATTGTACGTTCGCCATCAGGTGATATCAATACGGTAGAACATCCTGAAATACCTTCTGTACGAACGAAAAACGGATTCACCCCTGCTTTTCTTATTTCCTCTTCATAAACCCTCCCTACATGATCATCTCCAATCTTACCTATATATCCGGCATCAGCTCCAAGTCTCGCCATTGCCCTCATCGTATTACAAACCGAACCTCCCGGCGCCTCCGAACGCGGCAATCCGGATTGCGCCTTCTGGATTTCTTTCATTTTGGATTCATCGACCAAATCCATCGCACCTTTTTTAATTCCCATTTCGGACAACGTATCGTCACTATCCAAACGAAGCAATACATCCAGTAGCGCATTGCCAATACCTAATACTTTCATTCTATATAAATATTTAAAGATTAATTCAACCTGTAACTCACATATACATAATACTATAGAGCATGTAATATAACAAACAAATGAATTTTATTATTTCAAATAACAAAAAATTTTCACAAAGATATTGCATATTTAGAAAATAACACATATCTTTGCACCGCAATTTTGACAAAAACATTCTTCCTTAGCTCAGTTGGTTAGAGCATCTGACTGTTAATCAGAGGGTCCTTGGTTCAAGTCCAAGAGGAAGAGCAAGAAAATAAAAGGTTTACAAACAAGTAAGCCTTTATTTTTTATAGTTAAAAACGTGTGAATTTAGGGAGTTATGTAAACTGAGACGTAAACCGAAATCACGGATCATCGTAAAAATTTGAGGGATTGTCGCCGCCCTATTCGGGCTTTTAAAAATCTCCATTATAACTTATTAAACACCCGCTAATTTTTTGAGTATATATCCGACAACAAAACTAAATGCTGCAATACCAAAACTCAACGCTAACATTTCAAGAAACCTTTTCTTGAAACTTACTTCCTTGACTACCGAATAATAGAACATAAATACGGCAATGATTATTGCAGCAATGCCTAAAGTTACTGCCAAAGCAGCAAAAACATTTTTCAAAATAAGGAATGGAATAATCAATAATACAACAGTAATCAAATATGAAATTCCTGTAATTATGGCGGCTTTGACGGCATCCCTGTTGTCCGAGTCTGCTTTTATTGATAAATAAGCGGATGAAGCCATAGAAAGGGCGGCGGCAATTCCCGTTATACTTCCTGTCATAGCAATAACCAGCGAATCCTGTAATGCCAAAGTAAATCCTGCCAATGCTCCCGTCAATTCAATCAATGCGTCGTTCATTCCCAAAATAACCGAACCCAGATAATCAAGTTTCAACTCTTTAATCATGTTGATTAATTTGTTTTCATGCACTTCTTCCTGTTCCCTGATTCGGGTAAATTCGGGATACGATTGTGCCAATACACCATAGATAAGTTGGGATTCCTCTTCGAATTGTTCCAATAATTTAATGGTGAATGTTACACCCGGAAAACGTGATAATAAACGGTAGAAAAATATTTTGGACTTATTTGCTTTCGGCTGTTGGTTCGTGTATTTTTCTAATGTATGGTAATGCCCCATTTCTTCATTGGCCATTTCGGTCAATACTGTCCTGTTTTCCGGATTCTTTTCGATTTCGGAAAGATGTTTATATATAACATATCCTGTTATTTCGTCTTGCTGGACAGATAGTAGCTTTTTGAGAATATCATTTTCCATAAATTTAGCTATTTTGTGGCAAGCTGATTCTAACAAAAGACAGAGTTGTATTGTTTTATAGTTTTCTACACTCGGTATTACAAAGATATAAAAAAATAAAAGTAGAGAACTTACATTTGCAAAAAAATATCTTTACAGGACAAGATAATTCTATTAAAAGTTGACATGAATATTCAAGTTTTTGTACTTCGGGAAAATGGATCATCATAAAAAGTTGAATAATTGTTTTAATTTATAAAAAATATTGTATTTTTGTTTTTGATTATTTTATTAAATTAATCTGCTTTAGAATAATAAAAAGAGACTGTTGTGAAAGATGTAGGGATCCGGAATGATTGAGATGGAAACTGAAACCGGATCATTGAAGAGGAATGAAAATCCACATTTGGAATTTTACATGAAATGAAGCATGAGCTCTAAAAAAGTTTAAAGTTTCGGATTCCAAAATAAAATCATCGAACCTGAAAGAGAATACCGGATATCGTATTCTGCTATATTAATACCATGGAGCAGCTTGATGAGACAGAACTTTATTGGAGGAATGTCACGAAAAAAAAGAAACAAAGGATGGGAAAACTATTTATACTGATAATAATAATCTCGTTTATACCCTTTGTGATTTCCGCACAAGAAACCGGAATAAATCCGGTAATAACTGTCTTATCCGATACGTTCACTTATACAGGTAAAGTTATTGATCAGCAAGGAGATCCGCTTCCGGCGGTATCCGTATCGGTAGAAGGAGCTACTAGAGGAACGGTTACGGATCATGAGGGACGTTTTACCATCATGGTAGGGAACATGCCGGATGTTGTTTTTGAATTCAGGTTCATCGGAATGAAAACCCTTCGTTTGCAGCCCAAGGATCGACCCATAACCGGGGATTGGCTTATAACAATGGACTCCGATCTGCTCGAACTCGATGAGGTCATCGTCACCGGATATTCTGCGTTGCCGCGCAGGGAGACAGCCAGCGCCGTGACACAGTTAAATGCCGCTGAAATATTTATGCCTTCCCAACCTTCCATCGACCGGATGCTGACCGGGCAGATCCCGGGTATGACGGTCATTCAATCGTCAGGAGAAGCAGGAACAACGCCCCGCATCCGCATCCGGGGGACTTCGTCACTGACCTCGGGCAAATCCCCATTGTGGGTATTAGATGGCATTATCCTGAATGACCTTGTAGAAGTAGACCACACACAACTGAACGGTGACGATGCCGTTTATCTGGTCGGTAATGCGATTGCCGGCATAAATCCGCAGGATATCGAAACCATAACCGTACTGAAAGATGCCTCGGCAACAGCCATTTATGGAGTACAGGCGGCAAACGGAGTCATTGTGGTGAGTACCCGGCAGGGAAAAGAAGGAAAAATGCAGATCAATTATAATACAGCCGTAACATTCGGGCAACGGCCTTCCTACAACGATTTTGACCGGATGAATGCCGCAGAGCGTATCCGTATCTCACAGGAGATCATCGAAGCCAGTATTCCCTACGGACGCATACCGGTGGGGCTCGGCTATGAGGGGTTATACATGGATTATCAGAACGGAGGATTGTCGTATGATGAGTTCGGTGCTGCTGTTCGTCATATGGCTGCCCGGAATACCGATTGGTACGACATCCTGTTTCGCAATGCCGTGAGCCAGCGGCATACGCTTAGCCTGAGCGGAGGCGGGAACGGGACACGCTACTACGGCTCGCTCAGTTACGACCGGCAAAACGGGACGGCGCGCCAGAACAGCAGCGAACGCTATACCGTAATGATGAAAACACAATCCCGCCTGAACGAACGCCTGTACTTCAGTATCCAGCTTAACGGCAGCCGGAATGACAACAAAGGCTACCATTCTTCTGTCAATCCCAATACATATGCATACCAGACCGCCCGCACCATTCCGGCATACAGTGATGACGGCACATGGTTCTTCTACAAGACCAGACAAAGGGCGCTTACCCTGTCATAAATGGTCTGCCCGAAGAAGAATTATGCTACAATATATTGAACGAAACCACCGCTACCGGGCAGGACGGAACTGTGGCGTCACTGACAGGGAAAGCAGAACTGAACTGGAAAATAGGGAAAGGTTTTGAATATGACTTTTTAGGTTCCTGGTCGCACCAGGAGACCAAAACCGATAATTGGGCGCAACCGGAGTCGAATTACGTTTCCCTGATAAGGGGATACAACGAAGGCTCCTTTTCCCCCGGTTCGCAGGAAGAAGATGAATCGCCGCTTCCATACGGGGGAGTCGTGTATAAGACCGAACAGGAACAACGTGCCTGGACGCTGCGCAATAAACTGGGCTATAATAACCGTCTGGGAACAGACCATGTAGTAAGCATTGCAGCGATTTCCGAAATAAGAAACACCCGGGCGGAAGGGTTCAGCGGTACTTATTACGGCTGGATGCCCGACCGCGGCAACACATTCTCTCCCATGCTCACCACGGGATATCTGAGTATCCTGGATAACCTGAATCCCACGACCGTAGACAGGGAATATAACTATCTCTCCTGGCTCGGGTATGCCGTCTACAGCTGGAAAAACAAAATAGCCTTCAACGCCAATATCCGTATGGACGGTTCCAATCAGTTCGGCGAAAACCCCAAATACCGTTTCTTGCCTATCTGGTCGCTATCCGCCAAATATACTCTTTCGCAGGAGCCGTTCCTGTCGGGTAACCCCGTCATTTCCTACCTGGCGGTAAGAGCCTCTTATGGAATACAGGGTAATGTAGACAAACAAACATCACCCGACCTGGTAATCCGTATCGGCGAATACGATACAAAGACTGGTATGAACCAATCCTATTTCGAATACCTTCCGAATAAAAACCTGCGATGGGAAAAAACCACATCGTACAATGCAGGGATCGAGTTCGCACTGCTCGATGACCGTATCCGCGGAACATTCGATTTTTACAGGAAACAAGGTGTCGATATGATTCTATCTAAACAGGTATCACAGACCACCGGTCAACAGTATGTAAAAATCAATGCCGGAAAAATAAACAATACCGGTTGGGAAACAGGCCTTGTACTCGAACCGGTCAGGAACATGGATTTCAACTTTACGATCGGACTGATCTATTCCTTCAACCGGAACAAGTTAATCTCCGCGAATAACAACGGCACAGTCACCAATGCGGAAAAACTATCCGGTACAGCTTTTGTCGAAGGAAAACCTTTCGGCACATTCTACTCTTACCGTTTTGCAGGGCTCGACCCGGAAAACGGCTATCCTGTGTTTTACGACAAAGAGGGCAAAGACTATATCGAGATCGATGGAGAGCGCTACCCGAATTATGCCTTATATGCCGGCGAGGTGGAACTGGTCGAATCCGGTCAATTCGAACCAACCTCCAGCGGGGGCATCCATTCCGGATTCCGTTACAAAAACCTGCGTTTAGATATAGGATTAACTTACATACTGGGGGGCCATAACCGGTTGCCCGGTTTATACAATAATGATTATAACAATGTATTCGATCCGCTGGTCAATTTACCCGCAGCACTGAATGAACACTGGAAAAAACCGGGCGACGAACTGCGGACAAACTATCCGGCGCTGTACGATTCCGATTTTTACAGTTCGATCAACAAACGCTCATCGCTGAACGACCATTCAATGATAAGAGGCAATCAGATGTATGATTATTCGGATATCCGCGTGGCCTCTACAGACAATCTCCGGTTACGAAATATCACACTCAGCTATTACCTACCCAAAACTTTCACCGGAAAACTGGGGATTGATGCCGCAAGTATCAGTCTTGAAGCAACTAATCTGTTTATTATTGCCTCGAAGAAATGGCAGGGACAGGATCCCGAGTCGGGTTATTCCAATACCCCGGTTCCCAAAACCTATACACTGGGGCTTACTATACATTTTTAAAGGATATGAAAACACATCAATTATTCAAATATGTCGTTATACCGGTGGGTTACCTGATCTTCAGTACAGGGTGTAGCGACTTCCTCGAACGCTCCTCCAGCGATTTGATCATTCCAGAACATGCCGAAGATTTCAAAGAATTACTTCAGGGAGAAGCCTATTTCAAGGAACTTTTTGAAAAAAGTGCTTTCGCCATTTACATGACCGATGATGTGGAATACCGCAATGACGATGAACAATCATGGAGTTCAGTCAGCCATTCTGACCTCTTCATATACCAGGACGCCTACGGCTGGGCACCCGAAGTGGAAAATGACCGTCTGGCAGATGCATGCTTCTCATACCTCTACACACAAATCCTCACGGCCAATATCTGCCTCACGGCTTTGGATAAAATGAAAGGCACTACACAGGAGAAAAAAATACTCGAAGGGCAGGCCTGTTTTACCCGTGCGTTCGCTTATTTTCTACTTGCCAATTTTTATGCCCGTGCGTATAATGAAGCTGATGCGGACGATCCGTGCGTCCCGTTGGTGCTGGAGCCCGACCCGACAATGGATAAACCTCTCCCCGCCACGATTGAAACGATATGGAACCGGATTGACAAGGATATCACACAGGCACTCGTTTGCCTGAAACATGAACCGGAAACAAGTATATATGAAATCGGTTATATGGCAAGCCTTGTCCTGGCAACACGTATCGCTCTTTTTAAAGAAAACTACGAAGCCGTGATAAGCTATGGGGAAGAATTGCTGGGATTTAACAGCCGACTCTATGATATTACCTTGTTGCCTTCCGATAAAGAAGAAAACGATGAAAGCGACAGATCGTTTATGAATCCTTTCAATAATCCAGAGATTATCTGGATGTTTGACAACGGAAAAAAGGCGTCCTATACACGGCAATTGCGTTTGAGTGTATATCGTGAATATTTCACAATCTCCACACAATCGACCGGCGCACTATTACCGTTATTTACTTACGACGAAAAATCCGGCGAAGGCGATAAACGACTACCGCTATGGTTTAATCCGCCGGGTATGCTTACCTTTGGCTGGGAGCCTGTAAAATACGATTCCTATGCCGTTGACTACAAACACCAGAATGCTTTCCGTACAGCAGAGATCTATCTCTCGCTGGCAGAAGCTCATGCCCGGAAAAACAGTCCGGATACGGAAAAGGTGCTGTATTACCTCAATGTGTTGCGTTCCCACCGGATCATCCCTTATACTCCGTTGGAAAACAGCGATTTCAGCAATTTTACCACACTGATTGATTTTATATGGGAAGAACGGCGGAGAGAACTTTGCATGGAAGAACATCATCGCTGGTGGGATTTGCGCCGTTGCGGACGACCCGCCCTCACACACGTATGGAAAAACGGCGCCGTCTTTTCACTGGAAAAGGGAGGTTCCGCGTATGTATTGACGTATCCGCGTTATGAACGGGAGTATAATCCATAAAATGTAAAAAATGAAAGACTTCATTATCTTATTATTTCTGTTACCCATACCTGCACTCCTGTCGTGTTCGGGAGAAGACAAAACGAATATCCTGTTACCGGAACGTCCGGAACTATCCGACAATATCGCGGCCGATGCGCAGATAAAAGAACTGTATAAACAATACGGGGTCTGGTTCCGCTACGAATTTCCGCCTGAAACGTTTACATACGATTGGTCGGATCACCTGACGGATCCGGAATACACCCCTGCCGACGTAAACAGCGTATCCGAAGTGCTTGACAGCGTCCGTTCATGGGTATTCGATGTTTTTCCGTATCAGTTCCTTGCCGCTTACCTGCCTTTGAACGTGCTGCTGACCGATAGCCTGACGACTTCATACAGCGTACTGGACGGCCATCTGGCAACCAATTATATCGCCTTGGGGCGGGTAGGGAAACAATTCGGCAAACAGGATATGAATCACTTGCGCGAAGCGTGGGTTTCGCTCTTTATTGAGAAAATGGTAATCTCACATTGGAAATATCCGGCTGAATTTGCATCGTTCAATCCGGAAGCCTATAATGAATTAGCCTATGAAACCGGTATAGACCTGACTGTCCGGTATGCCCTGCTGAAAAGCGGAAGGAATGGTTTATACAACAACAGGGGCAGGCTTTGTCCGACCACATATGCACAGGACTTTGGCGATTACGTCGCTTTTATCTTATACAGGAATACAACCGAAAAAAAAGAATATTATGACAAAAATGAAATGGTGAAAAAGAAAGAAAATTCAGTACGGGATTATTTTTACCGGGATTTCGGTTTCAGGTTAGAAGCAATTAACCCATAAATTTGTAATCGTATGAAGATATCTGGTCATATAGCAGTATGTGTGTTGTGGATGTCGGTATTACTGCCGGAATATCTGTCAGGACAACCAGTTGTTCTTTTCAATAAAAAACTGTCGAAAACAGCCCGTGAAAACATTGAAGCCAAATGGAAAGCAGACAGCATCAATATGCAACAATTTTTAGACGCCTACGCGGAAAGTTGTTCCCGCATTAAACCGGATTCTCTTAGTGAAGCAAAACACTACGATACGGAAAGTTTGTATCGCCGTTATGCAAAAAACGGATTTGCCGCATGCGCAGGAGACCTTTATTTTTACTATCAGGATCTTATGCAACGGATGTCTGCAGAAGAACAGCAGGCGGCCATATCGGCAATGGAAAATGCGGCAAAACATTACAAAAGCAAAACGCTCGCCTCCGAAGCCGAATGGATGAGGATACTGCTGCTCCCGGTTAATATAAAAGAACAGGCAGCATACAAACTAAAACTACAGTACAATTTTACAGGTAAACAGGTTTTCAGTGACGAATTTCATTTCCGGCTGCGTGCCATGGAAGAGCAGACAGCAAACAAATTAAAACTACTGAACGAATTTATTGATAAACAGATATCCGGCAAAGAAGTTCATTTCCGGCTACGTGCCATGCGTGAACTCTTCAATCTCAACCGGGATATTTTTACCTATAATCTTTCTATATTGTCCCCGGGGAGAGAAAACCCGACAAACGTTATCCGGCAGGCTTTCTCCCTATACCGTGAGCTGGAAAATGCAACTATTGAAACATATCCTTTAGCCAATAGTGATTATGTGGCAATCGGCGAAGTATTTTACCTCTTCGATGATTCTGCCCGCCTGATCCCGATACTTGAAAAAGTATTAGCACAACCGGTAACATCCTTTCCCGATCCTTCGCGATTGCAGGCAGGGATCATGATGGGACGCTATATGAGATCACAGGGTTACAGGCAACAGGCGAAGGATTTCTTCCTTGGTGTACTCGAAAGCGAAGATATAGTGACCGATCGCCTGCTTTATAATGCCATGGCATTAGCCAATTGGGGTATCTGCAGTGCGGAGTCTGTCTATCCGGACGCAGTGCTGCCTCTTCTGGAAACTTCATTGCCGCCATTGAAAGAAAGACAAAAAGATGAATTAACATATGAAGTATACAGGACATTAAGTACCATATATATAAAAATAGACAACCGGGAGAAAGCTGTCGCAATGAGAGATTCCTTTCGGCATTATGTTCATGACGGTGAAATTCCGGATCCTCTGTTCTGGTATGATGATGGAAAATACCGTTTAAAGTATATCCATTATACCGAAGGAGCAATCTCTTATTACAATGCAGTAGCGGAATTATTGGAAGTGGGAGTACGATACCAGTCCTATGATCCCGTAAACATAACGAATGTGGTAGCGGAGATTTATGAAAAAGAGGCCACCTTAGAAGCGATGAAGCTCGCTTCCTTACGCAACCGGCATTATACCGTTCTTATCATGGCAATCCTTTCTTTATCGGCGTTTTTGACAATCTCCAGGCTTTATCGTAAAAAGCAGAGTGCTTACCGTATCTTGGCCGAAAAAGCCGGGCAGTGGGCAAAGACCGATACATTGGAAGTAATAACGTCCGACACCGGTTCCGGGTCACAGGAAAAATGCGAAGAAGCCGGAGAAAATGCACCGGAAATAAATCCGGAAGATAAACGCCTGATGAATCACGTACATGATGCCATGACAAAAGATCAGTTATACAAGGATAATACCCTGTCACTTGATTCGCTGGCGGATAAAATGAATGTTCACCGTCATATGCTTTCACATGCTATCAACAGTATCACCGGCAAAAACTTCAACCGGTTCGTAAACGAATACCGTATAAAGGAGGCCATCCGTATTTTAACCTCCTCATCCCGTAAAAAAATCTATATCGACGAACTGCACGAACAGGTCGGATTCAGTAGCCGGACTTCATTTTACCGGGTATTCAAACAGATCACCGGGATATCGCCAAATGAATATAAGAATAATGGCTTCTCCGAAAATAAAGAGTAATACTTTTCGCTTGTTTGTATATATTTAATCCGGAGTAAAAAAGTCCGGTAATGATCGGAAAAGTCATCCGTCAGTAATTTGTTAACCGGAGACCGGAAGAGATTATCTGCTTTATACCTGTTCATTTATGCAAAAATAATTATTTAATTTTCAGCATTTTGCAGAAAAAAGTGTCCCAAATTATAACTTGGGACATGATTCTTTTTTTTGCAACTTATTTTTGCATAGTTATTATTATTTTCATTTAAATGATTTTTAAATTATGGATTACAAATTTACAATTAAAAATCGTACCGGACTAACACTAAAGGTGAATGTGCCGGAAGCGCCCGAAGGAGAAGATTCTTTTGACTGGACGGATAAAAAGGATCCCCATACATTAATTCATACTATTGAAATACTGAATAATGCAAATTCTGTATTTAATCTCTCGGGAAAAATGTTTGCCTCTGATCCTTGGTTTATTACAAATGTAGCAGATGCAGCCGGAAATTTTATTGCTATACTTTACACTAAACTGGATGGAAATCCGATAAATGAAAAGATCGTTATTAACGATAATAATAATACTGTTGCGGATGGGTATGTGATAGTACGCGATTATCAAAATAAAGATACCTATTCGTATACCATTCAAAGCTCTATCAGGTTTCTTGTAAGTTCTGATTTCCATATTAAAAATAATGAAGATAAGAAAAAGCAATTAAATAGTTTAATAACAGCTGTGGAAAATTTGTCTCCTGCTCCCGGTTTCTATGCTATATGTGGAGATTTAACTGACAATAACGATCGAGACCAGGAAGAAATTTACGAAGATTTTTTTGACAAAATAAAAGCAAAAACAATTATTTGTGACGGATTTGGAAATCATGACACTCTAAGAAAAATAGGAGATTTGACTGATGTCAAAAAGGGGGTGGCATACAGAAATACCCACTATAGAAACGAATATCTTTCGGATTATAAACAAAGCGAAAATGATTTTCATTATTCATGGAAATACATGCTGGCAAATGGAAGTGATACCGTCAATATATATTTCTTTATGCTTAATAATGTAGCCGGATACGGAGAAAGAGAGAATGATGATTATTATCAAAGAGATGAAGCAAATCCTTTCCATGCCTTGGATTTCCTGAAGACTCAATTAGGAACCTTAACTGATAAGGATTATTACTGTTTGTTTTTTCACACAAATTTTCGATGTGAAAGACTTGATTCAGAAACTTCTGAACGATGGTGGACTAATGAAGATAAGGAGAAATTTTATGATTTGATTACTCAAAATAACGCACATTATGTAACATCCTTTTTCGGACATGTACATTCGACTACGGATGATGGGAACAATAGAGTAGTCGAAGAATTTCTGGATTTCAACAATGAAAGACAAATAAAATATAATCCCTTGTACGGATACCGGTGTAGGTGCAACGGAGGAGACGGAGCCAAATATTTCTGTATAGTGGACGCCAGTGTCGCTGATAAAATCCTCGAAATTAAATTAAAACCTCAAAATGTAAACCAGGAGAGTAATGGAGAAAAAACGGACGATGGCGAGTTGTATCTTTTGAATCATACGGATTTAATTGATTCAGCAAAAAATACAATAGCAAGAAGCGTTACACTGCGTTTTGATATACAAACAGGCAAAGAATTAGACCGTATTATAGAAACAATTAAAAAATAAAGAGAATGAAAAGGATCATAAATATATTATTGATTTTATTGGTACACATAAATTGTTTTGCCGGGAAATTTATAGTTAAAGACTACGGTTCCTCCGGAAAATATACTATTTCTTATTACCCAAATGATGGATGGGATATGTTTCCAGGTACTCCGTTAACTAATACATTAATATTAGCGGAGGGATACACCGATGAAGATATCTATATTACCTTAAATGGAGTACCATTTGATTTAAGTAATTATGATTATATTAATCATAAATTTACAATAACCGGAACCCTCGAAGATATTGAAGCTGTCATCGGAGGTATTAGACTGAAGAAATACAAAGTCGCTCTCGACCTGAATTACAATAGCCTGGTACCTGATACCTTGCGTAACATAGAACACGGTTCTAAGCTGGTGATACCGTCACCTCCTCAACGAACAGGTTACACCCTCGCCGGATGGTATACTGATGCTCTATGCGCTAATGCATGGGATTTTGCAACGAGTCTGGTTACACGGGATACGACACTCTATGCCAAATGGAACCCAATTCCTTATACGATAACTCTACCGGTCCGGCAAAATTTCCGGATAACAGGAGCCGGGAATGAAATCATTACCCGGCCGGATACAACCATAATGTATGGTAGTCCGTTTGTATTCAAAATAGAACCGGATGCTGACTACAGCCAGTCTACACCGGATGTAAAAGCAGGAATCGCCCAACTTACACCGGATGCATCCGGCTTCTATCACATCGATCCGGTCACGCAGGATTCAGTTATCACCGTTACGGGTATTGTTTTAAATAAATATACCGTATCATTTGATTCACAGGGTGGCACGACCATCAGCCCGGCAGCAAACGCTTCACATGGTAACACGATCAACCCACCGGCTGATCCGACCAAAACCGGACATACTTTTGCCGGATGGTATACCAATTTAAACTATACAAATCCATGGCTGTTCGGTACTTCTGTTGTGACAGGTAACATCACTCTCTATGCCAAATGGATTCGTCACAACTACGTAGTGGCTTTACCTGTTATAGAAGGCGTCAGCTATAATACACCTCAGCGATCTTCCGTAGGTCATGGCGAGAGTTTTACTTTCCGGCCGGCAGTTGCAGACAAATATACTGCTATCACATCGATAGAAGCCAGCTCCGGCCACCGGGTGATTGACAATGGCGACGGTAGCTATACCATAGGGAATGTGACCGAAAATATACAGGTATTTATATACGGCGTAAAGCGCCTTTATAATGTATCCCTGGCATTCGGCGATTTATCAATCAGTGAATATGTAAGTAGTTACCCGGGTACAGGCAATTATGAAATCACGAAAGACAGCGTAATGTACATTCGGACTTACCTGAACAATGATCGTGATGAGATGGACTTACGGATGATTGTTAACGGTGATACAATCACTGCTATAAAAGAGACAAGACAGATTTTGGATATCGCTTACCTTTTTAGAATACCTGTAACTAAAGATTTGGATGTCAAAATAATTTCAATAAAAAGGGATGATCCGACAGGAACTATTCCCCCCCTCAAAGAAGGAATAATTGTATACACAATTCCAAATCATGTGATAATAGAAAGTTCGTCTTCAACCGGTGGAGTATCTGACAGGATGGTGCATCTTTATAATGTAACCGGCCAACTGGCATACCGGCAGCCGTTGCAGGAAGGCACGATAAAAATCCCATTAAAAAAGGGTTTTTATATTGTAGTTATCGGAAACAATCATTGGAAAATAAGCATCAGATAAATGACGGTAAACCTGTCATTCCCTGTTTCAGGTAAATGCATCAAAAAAATGAAGTGCGCTCTAAAAGTCGGACAAAAAACTTTCAGGGTTCACTTCATCACTTGTAAAAACGGCCGACTAACGGAAGTATTTTTCAGCTGATATCAGAGTAAATACATCAACCGGTCTTCATTTCTACCTTTTTGTGTAGCGGATGTCATAAAAGTCTGTCTTATATTTGTGCTGTAACATAATCAGCATGGATAGATATAGCAGAAACCGGATTTATGTCCGGAAAGAGGAACAGGGGATTATTAAAAACACGAACGTTTTCTTAGCCGGCGCCGGCATAGGAAGCATCATCGCAGAATGTGCTTTACGCTTTGGTTTTGAGTGTATCACAATTGTTGATCATGGTAAGATTTCATTGAATCACCTGAATCGTCAAAATTATACAGCATCCGATTCAGGAAAACATAAAGCTGAAGCGCTTGCCAACCGCCTGTTGTCAATTAATCCCCGGGCAAAAATTTCTTATCATAATTGTTTCATAGATAATAAAAACGTCGGCAGCCTGATTAAAGATTGTGATATTGCAATAAATGCTTTGGGTTATAAATCCGATATTTCTTTTGTCTTTGATGATACTTGTAAAAAATACAATGTTCCGGTATTACACCCTTATAATTTTGGTTGGGCCGGCTTTCTGACAGTCGTTAAACCGGACGGATTACAATTATCCCAACTATCAACTGATCCGCGTAGTTTTGAATTACGCATGGTTGAATATGTTTCCAGATATTCCGGTTTCTGGAATATTCCAAACGAATGGTTAGACAAGTTGCTGATGGAGCTTAAAAACGAGGAGAGCATTCTTCCACTTCCACAACTTTCCATTGCCTCATGGATTGTAGCCGGTTTCTGTACGAATGTGATGTTCAACTTAGCAACAGGAAGAGAAATAAAAGTTTTTCCGAAATTCTATTTATCGTCTGTGCTTTGTGATAATAACTGAATTTAAAGAAGTTTATGATTTGCCGCAAAAGCCGTTGCCTCTGTAATGTTTTTAGCATTCAGTTTTTCAAACAGTTTCCGCCGGTAAAATTTTATGGTATCGATTGATAGACAAATCTTATCCGCTATTTCATTCATCGAATAGCCCTGTGCCGACAATAGCAATATATCTCTTTCCCTCTCATTAAGAACAACTCCCGCTTCTTCTTTCCAGCGCTTATTTTCGAACGAATAACTCCAAAAAGCAGTTTCATCTATCTTACGCATTTCAACGCAACCAACGGCATCACGAGAGGATAAAGAAACTACGCAGGCTGCTAACCAGACCTTTCCGTCACCGGTTAATTGAACAGGGGTCAGTTTATGGTTGATGAGGATTTTCTTTTTCCCATTCAGCAAATGAAAATTATAGGATATCGTATATTTCGCCCTTTCTGTTACCGGTATTTTGTTGTGAAAATCAAATCCGGCTCTATTAATCTCGATCAACATTTCCTGTTCCCGCTCAGGAACATGTTTGATATAAAACATATAGCCTAATCGGCGAACTTCCTGTGCCGTATTTCCACACAGAAATAACGGATTACCTGAAACATACAGAAAGTTCTTTTTATAATAATCAATAATGTATAAACTTTGATAAGTGGTTCGGGATATCGCATCAAAGGTATCAATCAAAAGATCTACTCTTTTATACTCCTCTTCCGGAATATTCAACACCGCATTTGACGACATAAAAAAATCATCTGTTCGTACCATAGTTTACATCATTAAATATTAGAAAGGACAAAAATAATAAAAAAACAGAAATCAACCCGTCCGATTACCCAAAAGTGTAGAAAACATCATCACCAATAACGTATTACCCATTTGGGTAGAGTCTTTTTTCTAAGTCTGCAATAATTTTGTATCATATAAGTAAAATAAAACAACAGAAGGATGAACAAATCATTATGCATTTTAATTATTTTGGTAGCTTTTACCTTACCTGTACATGCACAAAATATAGTAAAAGGGAGCATCCATGATGAGTCCGGAACAGGTATTTTTTCCGCAACCCTTCGAATTTTAACGAAGGATTCCACCTATATGACAGGGGGGACAACAGATGATAACGGAGATTTTTCGATTAAGAATATAAAAACGGGGAAATATATGCTGGCGGTAAGCTACATCGGCTATACCCCCCGGTCTATTGATTTCGAAATGCCGGATGCAGACCTCATACTGCCGTTAGTTGTTTTAGAACCTGACATTGTCGCTTTGAATGAAGTCGTGGTAAAAGGAAGTACTTTCATCCGAAAAAAAGACCACCTGTTAGTCATACCCGATAAACAACAAATCAAACACGCCTTTTCCGGATACGACCTGCTGTATAACCTGATGATTCCGGGGCTTAATGTAGATCGTAAAAACAAAACCGTAAATGCGGCATCGGGAACTGCCACACTTTATATAAACGGCGTAAAAGCGGACTTCCGCGAAGTGCAGAATTTACGTCCGAGAGATATTGAAAAAGTGGAATATCACAGTCTGCCAACCGGAAAATATGTAGGAGACGCGGCATCTATCAATTATATTACCAAAACATATAAAACCGGGGGATACGTCACAATGGAAGGGGAGCAAAACCTTGGTTACTTAGGCGGGAATTATGATGTCGCCGCAAAAGTGTCACACAACGACACCGATTTCACCGTCTTCGGCGGATATAACATGAAAGAATATGATGGTGTGGAAAAAGAAAAAAATGAAGAATTATTCTTCTCCGATTATACGATAAACCGCAACAGAACAACCAACAATGCCGATTTCAGCAACAATCAACAACATGCTCAATTCAGGGTAAGAAATAATACCGAGAAGCGCAATTTAGCCGCATACCTGTCTTTTATCCGGAATATTACTCCGCACAACGACCGCGATGAGGCGCTTGATTACACCGGCTATAACAAACAACGCGTATTATCTACGGAAGAGATTGACAATGAGAGCCTCAGGCCTGCAATCAGCCTGAGCGGACTTTTCCGGCCGACGGAAAAACATCAACTGAAATTTAATATGGACGGTTCGTATACGCAAAACAAATACAGCCGGATGTATACCGAAAACGAGCAGCTTTCGTTTACCGACGCGGACGAAGATTTTTATTCATTTTACGGATACGGTCAATATATGTATCAACCGGATACGAAGAATACGTTCGCCGGAAGTTTAAGTTACCAACATAGCACCACCTCTTCGGACTACACCGGAGACTATGAGTCACAACAACATTTACGGAAAGGAGAAACGCACCTGTATCTCACTTACATCCGCGAATTCGGGGAGAAGGCCACTTTATATATAAATCCGGGCTTATCATTGCTCAATTATAAACTCCGGGGAGACGAACTGCGGCATTCCTACACAACCCACTTAAACACCTGGCTTCGTTATCGCATCAACCCGAATCACTGGGCGGGCATTGGTTTTTCATCGGGCAATTACCAACCGGGCATCAGTTCCTTGAATTCGATGGACCAAACAATCGATTTTTATCAGATAAAAAGAGGAAATCCCAATCTGGACAATACGGTCGTGTACAATTGGTATCTGATGTATGAAGGTCGGATAAAGCCATTTAACATACAGGTCAGGGCCTGGCACGAAAAATATGATAACAATATCCGTCCGGACTACTACCTGGAAGGCGATAAATTAATCAGCAGCTACCGTTCGGATGGCTCATTCAATACGGCAAATTCCGATTTGTACGTATCCTGCCGGATCACGGAGAGTCTGCGTGCCAATTTAGGTTTGAAATACAATTACATGTACGTACCGAGGGAGTCGAATGTAAGCCAAAGTAACTTTGCCGGCTCCTTTGACATGAATTATTTTTTGAAATCGTTTGCAATTAATATGTACATCAAAACATCGGAAAAAACAATCGAAAGAAACTCGCTTGCCTTTATGGAAACGCCCGCCTCTTACGGACTGTCTGTCCGTTACAGCGGAAAGAATTGGATGGCGGAAGCCGGTACGGAAAACCCTTTTACTAAACATGCCCGGTACCGGGAATATGCGGATTATGGAGTATATAACTATAGCCAAACACGAACAGGCCGTATATATCAGCAAACCGTCTACATCAAGCTGGCTTATACCTTTGATTTCGGAAAAAAGACGTCCCGTGACGAATTAAATGTAGACCGAAGCATCAATAGCGGTATATTAAAAGCTAAATGAGTTTTTCTTCCGGAATGTTTTCCCTGAAAACGGCTTCTTATTTAGCGATGGTCACTTTTTTGCCTTTAAGAATGCTGATCGTATAAAAAGCTAACCCTACCCAGACAAAAGCAAAACAGATAAGATATTCTATACCGAAAGTTTCATTATAGACAAATATTCCAAGAAGTAGCTGAAGCGTCGGACATAAATATTGAATAAAACCCATTGTGGATAAAGGAATAACCCGTGCAGACTTTCCGAACCATAAAAGCGGAATCGCTGTAACAAGACCACTTATAATCAATAATGAACTTGTTACTGCGGACGAAGGGAAAAATGGCGTCGCCGCATTATTTTCCGCGCTATAAAATAAAAAGGCTAAAGCAAACGGAAAAACCATCATCGTTTCTACCGTAAGTGCAGGCATGGATTCCAGATTAGCTTTCTTTTTCAACAATCCATATAATCCGAAAGTGGTGGCAAGGGCAAATGATATCCAGGGAAATTGGCCATAACTGATTGTAAAATACGTAACACCAATGAGAGCCAACACAACCGCTATTTTTTGCATAGGAGCCAGACGTTCCTTTAAAAAAATATATCCTAAAAATACGTTTACCAAAGGATTGATATAGTAGCCCAGACCTGCCTCAATAATGTGATTACTCTCAACAGCATAGATATATATCCCCCAGTTAACGCTTACAACAAATCCTGCCAGACCGAGCCTGAGCAGAAGCCGGGGTTGCTTTACATAGCTGATAAATGTTTGCCGGTTGGTCAGCCATACCCAGGCAAGAAGAAATACAAATGACCATACAATACGATGAGCCAGCACATTGATGGCCGGCACCCCTGTAATGGCTTTCCAGAAAACAGGAAAAAATCCCCAGGCGAGATAACACCCCAGGGCATATACAATACCCTGGTTATAACTTAACTTTTTATGATCAGATGCCATAGTCTATTTGCTAATTGAGCGCACAAAGGTAAAGAATTACCTGTTAAAAGATAATGGCTTACATCAGTTTCTTGAAATCAACATATATAACTTGTAGAAACGATATGAAATCAGAATTTCAATACACTCTGAAATTGAAGCCTAATCATTATATATCACAAACGATGGAGAAATAATAAAATAAAGTGTTTGCTATTTTCAATAAATAGTTTAATTTTGCATACCATACAATATGGTATGTTAATTATTTTTTTTGAATATGAGAAAGTTAAACTGGTTTAAAGCGGGTGCGATGGCCTATATGCTATTGGGAGCGTTACACCTCGTATCTCAAACATCGAAGAGCGGTTTAAGTGAAAACGTATTGCAGACATTTGCCGAAATGAAGGCGACAACGTTCAATTTTATGGGGCAACACGATCTGATGCAATTCTATACCGGATTCAGCATAACAATGGGATTTATGCTTTTCGCTTTCGGTTTGCAGGCATTTTTAATTAAGTACCCCACTCTATCGGTCTACATTGCAAATGCAATAGTTTCAATAATTGCGTCTGTTTTGGCGATACTTTATTTTCATCCGCTGGCATGGTCTTTCTTGCTATTCGCAACTTTAAGTTTTACCATCGGAGCTGTTAGCGCTAAAAAGCAGGGGGTCGCATGAAAAAGAGAGAAAAAAAAGATTGGTTCGAAGAAGGGTTGAGGGTATTGGCTGACGAAGGTTTTCAAAAAATCACAATCAACCATCTATGTTCTTTGTTACAAATCACACAAGGTTCATTTTATCACCATTTCAAAAACATTGATGGATATATCGAAGCCTTGATGGAATATTGGTGGCAAAAAAATACCGTCGCTTTTATAAAAGCGACCGAAGCGCTGCCCGGCATCGCGGAAAAGGGGGCTTTGCTGAATGATATGGTCGCGTCTGCCTCGCTGAAAGCCGAACAAGTAATCCGGGCGTGGAGTTTTTCGAACGAAACAGTCAGGTGCATTCTGCGTCAGGTGGACAACATGCGCGTGGAATACCTCACGGGGTTGAACATACAGTCCGGCATAACCCCGGAGGATGCTCTGAGATATGCGCTTCTTGAATATGGAACATTGATCGGATTGGAACAGTTGTGTCCCGACTTGCCGAAAGAGGAATTCAGGCGGATGTACCAAATTTATAGTACAAACATGTATAAACCGTAAAGTAGCTTATGAAAGTAAAGAAAGCCAAAATACCGACAGATAGCTCAATCCGGAATTACCTTCCTGTAGATTATTCGGATGTATACGCCTGTGAAATAATTTCTGAAAAAGCAATTATCCCTGACGATATCATGATTAGTTTTTGGACAGATTCCCCGGCTTGGGTAAATACGCTTTTCAAATTACGTAATTTCTTAGTGAAATTTGTTGGATTGAAAAGCTCGGAAGAAGGCAACTTAGAAAATTTCGTAAAATGTATCCGCACAGGTGAATCTTATCGTTTTGTCTCTGTCTCTGCAAAAAGTAATAACGAAACGGTCTTACTATTGGCTGACAGCCACCTAAACGCCTATTTGTCCGTCCATATTAGGCACCATGAAAAAAGTAAAAAAGTTTCGGCAATAACATTGGTCAATTTCAAGAACAGACTTGGCCGTATTTACTTTTTCATTATTCGTCCTTTCCATGGTGTAGTTGTAAAAAGTTTGCTTAAAAGAGCAATAACTAAAACCATCGGATAGCGTTTCCCATGCCTTTAAAATTCAGTGAGACACGAATTTAAGTCCTACAATAGAAGCAATCAACGTAAAAACAAAGAACAATCGCCAAAACGTAGCAGGTTCTTTAAAAATAAATATTCCAACCAACGCTGTACCTACCGCTCCTACTCCTGCCCATACGGCATAAGCAGTACCCATAGGCAATGTCTGCGATGCCTTATACAGCAGATACATACTTAATGAGCAACTGATTAAAAAACCCAATAACCACAGCCACATTTCGAACCCCATTGAAGTCTTTACTTTACCTAAACAGGTAGTAAACCCCACCTCAAAACATCCACCTAAAATTAAAAAGATCCAAGCCATAACATATTATTTTATGGGTGCAAAGATCTTAAATCAGATTCGATTAAAATTTTACAAATGATAAAAAATACGATTATTTGTTCTTTTCCATGCAGTTCATATTTACACCACTTCCGTAAACCGATGGGTTGGTTGCGGGCGACCGGGTTGGAGGTAACGCCAGGCAAGGACTTCGGGTGTATATGTATCTGCACAAAGGGTATCGAGTGTTTGACGGACAATCTGATCAAGATTTTCAGGAGATGTTTCAACGCGGGCATTGATAATCAGTTTGACTTCTTCACTATGACCGGTAGAGCCCCGGGTGGTAAGTGTTCCGGCAGCACCTGTCAGATTTCCTACGATGAACTTGTCACCGTTTTCAGCAATTACCTTGACATGTCCGACAGGAAGATTATCTTCATCAAAACGGGCTGCTAAATTTGCCAGAAGGGTATGGGTAAATGCATCCCAATCCGTACTTTCTCCATGTATACGAACAGTACCGTTTAACCAACCAAGAACAGCTTCTCCATTTGCATATATATCATAATCCATTTCCACAAGGCGTTTACCTGCATCCTGACGGGTAGTAACTTGCGAGAGCCATTCGTCGATACCTGTCCCTTTGATCGCACTTACTGTCAGAATGGTTGCAGACGGAAATGTTTGCGCTGTACGCTGTTTCAAGTCTTCCAGTTGCTCGTCGCTTAATAAGTCAGCCTTGTTAATCAGTATGATATCACTTTCTTCGAGCTGTTTGCGGTAGATATATGCTGCATCAGGATGTAAGCCGGAATTTTCGCCTGCCAATATAGAATCAAGACGGGTCGGGTCGGCCAACACAGAAAGAGGTGCAATTTGTAAATCACGGTTCCAGTATTGCTTTAACGGCTGCATGATGGTTGCCGACAGATCGGCACAACTACCTACCGGTTCGGCAATAATTACATCTGCAGCAACTTCGGCACGGATCTTTTGTATTGCATCTGTGAAACCATTGAAGTTGCAACAGAAACAGCTACCGCTGACTTCTGCAACTTTCAAATCATTGAGGGATAACAATTTGCTATCTACTAATTCAGGGGCCTGGTCATTGGTGATAAGACCGACACGAAGTCCCTGATCCATTAACTTCTGGGCAGCTTCCCAAAGCAAGGTTGTTTTACCGGCTCCAAGAAAACCACCGGCGATGATAAGTTTTGTTGTATTCATACTTATTTTAAGTTCAATGTTTTAATGTTTAATGTTCAAAGTATCAAGTTCCGAGTTTAATATTTAATAATCAAAGATTTAAATATTTAAAATGCGGATTTCAGATTCCTGATTCCAAGTTCCAGGTTCCAGGTTTTCAGGTTCTTGATTTCAGATTTCAGATTTAACTTTGAACATGGAACCTGGAACATAGAACGTTGAAACTGAAACATGGAACGTTGAAACTATTTATTGGCAATCACATCCCTGAGATTTCTTTTTCATCAGCGGTTCTATGATATACATAAAGAACCATGCAGCTACGATACCACCGATAATGGGACCTAATATGTAGACCCAGAAGAATCCGCCACTATTATCAGGGAAAGCTGCACTACCCCATCCGGTAATCCACGCCACCATTCGCGGACCAAAATCGCGGGCCGGATTTAATCCAGCTTGTGTAAGAGGAGCGATCAGACAAATAATGGATGTTACGGTTAAACCGATAAACACCGGAGCCATTGTGTCGCTGGGTCGTCCTACATTGCATCCCTCAGTCAGGGCAAAAATAAGCAATACCAGAAGAAAGGTTCCGAATGCCTCCGCTGCTATGGCTAAAGGCATGGATACCACGGCTGTCC
>JAITVS010000112.1 GCA_031285685.1 Tannerella sp. | reverse complement strand
TCTATGTATGATAAGCATTGCAAAAATAATGAATTATTCTAACTTGTATTATGTCAGGCGGATATTTTCGATAGGTTTCTGGAAAATCGTTTTTATGAATAATAGATTTTCAGTCCATACTCTTACCTGAACTTATCCCTGTACCCCTCCTCCAACAGTTTTTCCACATCCGAAGATCGGTAAAGGATTTTCCCGCCCAACTTGATATAGGGGATACGTCCCTCATTCCGGTAGTCCTGTAAACTCCTGCGGCTCAACTTTAATTTATTCGACAGTTCTTCATCCGTGTAGAAACTCTCACCATCAAGTGTTGATTTCTTCCCTGTGAACAGGCGTTCCATCATAGAAGCAAGCTTGTCCAATGAAACAAAAAAGGATTTGACTCTTTCGTTGTTCTCTTTGGTAATCAATTTATTACTCATTGTTTTAACTGTTTATGGGTTATTAAATTTGTTTTCCTCTATATTTAGCCTGCTTGCGTTTTTCTTCTACTATCGGAAGAATCTTTTGCACGTCTTCCGGCTTGTAATAGGTCTTATGGCAGATTTGCGTGTAGGCAAGCGTTCCGTTGTCCCGCAAGGTTTGCAGGGTTCGAGGCGAGATGTTCAACAGGATGCACACATCCTGATTGTCCATCCATTCAATACTCCCTTTGTCGCTATGCTGACGGCAAAGGTGTTCCATTCTCTTTGTAAAGTTTTCAACTGTCGAGAGCATCGCCTCGAATGTTTGTGCGTCAATGTTAACTATGTCCATGATTGTAACTGTTTTAAATGATTATTTTTTCAAGTTCTTCTTTTTTCCCACGAAGTAAAATAGAAAAATCTGCTCCCCGATGGGTTTTTATTCAGGTGGCAGGGAGTGGCTTCGATTTGGATACAAGTGGCTTCGCTAACTATAATGCAGTATGATATTTTGTTTTGTGAATGATGTGTTTTTACCACCATCAGCTTACTTCAAATTTCACCACTACACCATCAAATTGCTAAAGACAATCCAATGAAACTGCTTTTATCCGTTTCGCGAATTTGTGAAGTTAGCACCGATTATCAAGTAGCTTCCATAGCAGAATACGACATAGAATATCATTCAAATCAACTATGGCTACCACCTTAATTAATAGTCTTTTATTTGCCCCTGTTAATGGATGTAGTACAGTTACTACCTATCCGAATATTCATTATTTAAACAGTTTTTACAATGGAAAAAAACAAAGATGTAAACCTGAGTGAGATGGATGCCAGTTTTGTTATATCCTCTTTCAAAAACAAGGAGAGGCGAAACAATCCGAGTTCCATACCCCGCCCCCTGCTTCCCCCTTGGGAACAGGCAGAAGGTGGCAAGTCAAAAGAAGATGTACCTGATACGGCAACTTTATCTAACACATCAGATGAGGGTATTGTGGGTAATGCAGATGATGAATCTGATAGTCCTGATAAAGGAAATATATCAGATGCAAGTAATACAGCAGATGATGCAATCGGTTCTATTGGCAATGCTAAGAGGACTACTTCCCGCCAGCGGAAAGCCGCATTCGAGGAGTACAGGGAGTTGTTTCTTCAAACGCCGAAGATTATCAACCGAAAGCCTGTCTTCATAAGCGAATCGACACGGGACAGGCTAAACAAGGTTGCTCGAAAGCTCGGTGATGATAACATGAGTGCATCCGGCTTTCTTGAAAACCTCGCACTCTACCATCTGAGTATGTACGAAGAAGACATCGAGGCATGGCGGAAGTTGTAACATCCGCTTTCAAGGGGATAAGCCTGATTCATTTTGGGCTTATCCTTTCTGTTAACGGAACATGGGATGTTCGGTAGCAAGGTAATCGCACGGGTAACCCGAAATTCGCCTCCGGCTCTTTCAAGTTCCTCCGTGCACACCTTGCCCTTGCAGGGGGCTCGGCTTCGCCCTTCATGCTCACGGTGGTCGCATTACAGGCAAAGCCGTTGGACAACACAGCCGTCTTTCTCCCGATGGTCGCACTTTGGCAGAGTTGTCCAGCAAGCCTCCGCTTCATCTCCCGTTGGTCGCTTCCGCTATGACTTGCACGGCTATCTGAAATAGCCGAAAGAAAAATATTCCAATTTGTAAAATGTAATTGTAAACGGTATTGATATGGATAAGATGAAAGAAGATAAGAAGAATTTGGGTGCGGAAGCTATCCGAAAAGGTCGTCCGCCAAAAGAAACAACGTTCGGCAGAGCGAAGCGGAGCCAAAAAGAGAAGCTAAGTTGCTCCATCAATCTCAAATTAACGGCGGAGGATTTCAAAATAATACGAGAGAAAGCCCAAGAATTGGGAATGAAAGCGACCCAATATGTGCGGGAAATGGTGCTGAAAGGAAAGGTGAAATCTCGTTTTACTATCGAGGAACTTGACCTGATGCGTAAACTATCCGGTGAGGCAAACAACCTGAATCAGATAGCCAAGAAAGCGAATCAGGCGGGATTTAACCGTGTTAGCAATGAAGTTTTGGTCATATTGGAATGGATTAAAGCTGTATTCAATGATCGCTAAAAACATCAAAGGGAAATCATTCAAGGGTTGTGTATCATACGTGATGAATGACACCGCCCAACTGCTCGAAGCAGAGGGTGTGTTGGCTACAAGCAAGCAGGATATTATCCGCAGTTTTGCCATGCAACGCTCCGGCAGAAAAGAGATAAAGCAGCCTGTCGGACACATCCCCCTGTCGTTTGCTCCCGAAGATAAGGAACGGATGACGGATGATTTTATGGTGCAGTTAGCCAAAGAATACATGCAGGAAATGGGCATTAAAAATACCCAATATATTATTGTCCGGCACTACAATAATGACAATGAACATCTGCATATTGTCTATAACCGCATCAACAACAATCTGAAATTAATATCGGTCAATCACGATTACAAGCGGAATATCAAGGTATGCAAGAAGCTAAAAGACAAATACAACCTGACGTATGGCGAGGGCAAAGACCGTGTTAAACGGGAAAAACTAAACAGTCCCGACAAGGTGAAATACTACATCCACGATGCGATTAAGTCTATTTTGCCAAACTGTAAAAACCTTGCAGACTTGCGATTTGGTCTGCAAAAGTTCAGCATTGAGACAGAATACAAGTACAAACGGACAACGTTTAAGATGGAAGGTATATCGTTCCGTTATGATAACATCAGCTTCAAAGGTTCGCAGGTGGACAGGAAATACAGTTTTGGAAATCTCAAAAAAGAGATAGAGAACAATTTGGAAGAGATGAAACGGCAGGGACGGGAAGAATATTTGAGGGAACTGGCTGAAGATAAAGCAAGACAGGAGGCACAAGAAAAAGCTAAGCACAATATCGTTATCAAAGGTGTGGAATTGACGGACGAGCAACAGGAAACGCTCATGGCTGGTGGGTACACTTATCTTGAAAATATGACAAGTAAGGATGGTATAACCAAATTCTCATCCTTTGTTTTCCTCAATGAGGAGAAAAACTGGGTGTTTTTCAGCAAAGAGAATCCCGATGCGTTTGTTAAATACGGTCAGTATGAGATTCGTATCCGAGATAGGATGCTGATAGAAGCGGGGTATACAACCAAAGCCACCGTCAAATGGTGGGGAGGCGGGTATGCACACCCCTACCTGTGGAAAGAAAATAAGTCCGATGCCGCATACAAGGAATCGTGGGGCGACCCGAGATTGCCGAAAGCCCCAAAGGAAGAACAGAAAGTGAAACCAACTCCAATTGTGGTTCAGAAGAAGAATAGAGGGAGGAGGAGGTAGTATATAGAGTTTTCCCCTTAGTTGAGGATAACTTGTCTGATGTTTATGTGCTTTTCGTAAAAAATCAATATATTTGCATTCATAATCAACAAGAGATGAGACAATGAAGCCTATTAATCGAATAAAAGTGTTATTAGTCGAAAAACAAAAAACAGGTAAATGGTTAGCAGAACAACTCGAACGAGATCCGGCAACTGTTTCTCGATGGTGTTCTAACGCAATGCAACCTTCGATTGAAACATTTGCAAAAATAGCAGAGCTGTTGAATGTTGATGTAAAAGATTTATTTAATAGCAGTAAATAGTATGGCGACGAATAAACATGCACAAATCAGATACCATGCTTTGGATCGATGCTTTAGTAATCCCGGACGGCAGTATTTTATTGAAGATTTGATAGAGGCGTGCAATAATGCCATATATGACCATGCGGGCATTATAGATGGTGTAAAAAAGCGTCAGGTGCAAGAAGATATTGCATTTATGGAAAGTGAAGCAGGCTGGAGTATTCCGCTTGCTAAACTCAGAAATGGAAAGCGAATTTATTACCGATATGAAGATATTCGTTACTCTATCAACAATCAACCACTAAATGAAACAGAGGTCAATCAGTTGAAAGAAACGATTTATATGTTGAATCGTTTTAAAGGCATGCCCCAGTTTGGTTGGATGGAAGAAATACTTGCTCGTCTTGAAAATACATTTAAATTGAGAGGGGGTACAGTGAATGCCGTTGGATTTGAACATAATCCATATTTGAAAGGACTAAATCTCTTTTCAGACCTATTCAATGCCATTGTGAATAAGCAAACGCTTTGCATTACATATAAAAAATTTGGTAGAGAGGCAAAAGAATATATCTTCCATCCTTATTTTCTGAAACAATATAATAATCGTTGGTTTCTATTTGGGCTTTGCGAACATCTGAAAGAGAAGAGACCGATTACCAATCTGGCATTAGACAGAATGGAACACATAAACTATGCAAAGATTCCATATATTGAAAATGAAGCTATTGAGTTCAATGAATATTTTGAAGACGTAATAGGTGTTACAGTCTATGAAAAAGACTTGGAAAAAGTGACGCTTGAAATAGACAATATTCTTTTCCCTTATGTGGAAACAAAACCACTACACGGTTCTCAAAAAATCAAGGAGCGAAATCAGA
>JAITVS010000353.1 GCA_031285685.1 Tannerella sp. | reverse complement strand
AAGTTGTTCCAAAGCCTTGTTCTTGATACTGTCAAAATCGAATTCTTCTTTCATAAAAAAACTGTGTTTGTAAAGTTAATAATTTATTCTTTACTGACACAGTTTATTTTACAGTCTCCTTATGGGCTGACGTTTATATCTCCTTTATCATCTCAAATTGTTTTCCTGATATTTCAACATTTTTAGCTTTCAAAAAATCTACTATCGAAGTACATGAAATATCTGTGTTTAACAATTTTGTTTTTGTCATTTTATTTAGTTTGCTTGCTTCATGAAGTAATAACGAAGCGATTCCTTTTCTTCTGAAAGGTTTGTCAACGGCAATTTGCGTAATATCTCCCGAATAGGGTTCAAAAACACAATATCCGACGAGTTTTTTGTCAACAAATGAGCCTAAACAGATAAAATCTTCGCTTGCTCTGCGAATAGATTCAAAACTATTCTGCCATGATGGATGAAAGTCCCAAAAGTCTGAAACATAACGATGTTGCTCCATGTCAATTTTTTCAATAGAGCAGAGGTACTCCATATTTTTTATCCCATTCTTGAATTCTTCATTTTTCCAGACAAAATAATAGAATTCTCGTGTTACCTCAAAGCCTATATTACGATAAACAGAAACAGCTTTTGTATTATGTTGCAATACTTCCAGCAGATAATGACTGATATTTGCTTTTTTCAAAAAAGGAATGGAATAGTCAAAAATTTTTGTTGCCAACCCCTTCCCGCGATATGCTGGAAGTGTTCCCGTGCCTGTGTCATAAGCCATTCTCTGTCCGTTGAAATCTCCAACTCCATTCAACGTAAATGCAACAATAGTTGAGTTCTCAAATACGGCAAACGACAAATCGGGATTAAGACCGCGCCTTTTCCACATCGCTTTGAGTTCTTCGGCATTTAGCTGAATATCATAGTCGGCAAAAGCCTGACTAAATGCTTTGAATATCGTTTCGAAGTCTGTTTTTCCCAGTGATTTTATTTCCATATTCTATCTATTCTTTCTTTCTTCGCTTTTCGGTCTGTAAGTTTTGGTGTTTTGAAAGTGCTGTAAGTTTTTTACTATATTTCCGGAGTTTTATATTTTTCGTTTTGTCGTAACAAAGGTTATTTAACAGGTTCATTATATTTTCCGAGCAGATCGTATACACTGTTCCGGTTACTCTCCACAAGATTATACCATTCATTCGCAAATTTTGTCCGGCCGTTTTCTTTCCATATCATCAGCCAGTCACTCTCATCTGCCGTTTTATTTTTATGATAAAAAATGACCGTATAATCCGGCGCCTGCATTTTCATCATAATACCGCTTTTATTCAATGTTGTATCGTACACTGCTTTGCTCAGATATTCCGATAAGGTCTTGCAGTCTGCTATATCCATCCGGAAAGGCTGTCCTTCATTGGGAATGAATAGCATAGAGTCTACCGCTTCGGGATTAATGATTATTCTCAAACTATCGGCAACAACAGTCGTTGTATCACCGGAAACATCAGGTGCAGATTTTTTGAAATTACAGGACGTAAACATTGTTGCCAATATAACCAGACCGAGAAATAACAGTAAGATAAAATTTTTCATATTTATATTGCATTTATTGAGTGCAAAGATACGATTTAAAACTAATTAAATATCAACTGCTGTTAAACGGAAGTAAACTATTCAGGAATTTGTAAACGTCTAAATTCTCCAGTGCTAATGTATGGTAAAAGCCGCATAGTTTTTTGCTATGCGGCTCAATTTATTTTGTTGTAAAGTTTACAATCCCTTTAAAGCGGTTCATATAATCGCTTAGTTACAGGCACGGATAAATAAGTTGTTGGAAGCGCGTGAGCTGAGACGGCAAAGTTTTCGTTTGAGGATGGATATAAACATTTCCCATCTGGATTATCAGAATCCGGATGAATTGTTCATGAACGATGCAATACAATGCGTGGAACGGCATATTCGGGAATCTGACTTTGATATTGTCTTGATGGCTTCCGAACTGCATATATCCTGTTATACCTTGAGCCGGAAATGCAGGATTATCGCCGGATGCACCCCATTGGAATTTGTACGGAATATAAAACTCAAATATGCTTGCAGCTTATAAAAAAATAAAGCGGCAAGCATCTCTGAGATAGCTTATGCTACAGGATTTTCTTCCCCCCCCAATATTTTACCAAATGTTTTAAAGAAGAGTTTGGTATGAAACCAACAGAATATCAGAATCAAAGAGACAGATGTTTTTCTGTCTATGCTCTGTTCGTGAATGGCTAAAAATGTATTGGTTCAATAGGAAATCCATGAAAAATAAACCGGAACATCCTATTTTTATAATGCAAGTTTTATCATTTATATGATAAAATCGGTAACTTTGCTGTAAGAATAAAAAATAAATACGATGAATATCGAAGAATTAAGGGAATATTGCATTTCTATTAAAGGAAGTTCGGAATCGTTGCCGTTTATAGACAATACCATTTTGGCATTTAAAGTAATGGATAAAATGTTTGCTTATATTGCCTTGAATCCGAAAGACGGGATATTCAAGGTAAACCTGAAGTGTAATCCTGAAAAATCGATTGAGCTACGGGAACAATATCACGGAATAACAGCTACCGATTTCAAAACATTATTGTGGAATGTGGTGTATTTGGATAGTGATGTTCCCAACAAACTGATAGAGGAATTGATCAGTCATTCGGCTGATGAAGTAATCCGGAAATTACCAAAAAAGAAACAGGAAGAATACCGGAATAGTTGATGCGTTCCAATAAGACGCTTTTTCCTGCCATTCCGGTGATCCTGTAACACTTTCATATCCTTTCTATTTTTTCCAATATTCCAATTGTGTTTTCTTAGGCAGTTTTTTTACTACTTCTTCTATTGAATGTTGGATCCAGTATTTCACGGTTTTGTCGTCCATATCCTGATTAATGGCAATGCTGTTCCAGTATTTTTTATTGAAATGCCAGGCTGCCTCCACACTGGTGTAGCGTTCGCGCAGGTCAATGGCTTTTGCCGGATCGCATTTTACAAATACCTTCAATTCCGGTTCGTTTAACGGAATTACGGCAAACCATTTGCCAAGTACCCTGAAAATAAGGTACTCGTCTTCAAACGGCATATCTTCTGTTACATTTTTTAACGACAAGCAATACTCTCGCAATTCCTCTATATTCATAACTATCTTTGAGGTTTAAATTTTTACTGCTATACTGATAATGCGTTTTTATCCCAAGCATGACAGTTTAAAATCAGTGTTGGATACGTTCAAATATCTCATATTATTTTTTATATTGTTTCCAAAGATATGTGATAAATCCGAGTTTTCACAAACATAAAGACCTATCTTATTTATCTTGTATGAGGTTAAAATGAAAAGAGGATGTGTTTTCATTTTGACACATCCTCTCATTATTATAGATTTTTGGTTATAGCGTACGATATAAACATATGTTTGAGGTTATCTTGCATATCAAATAATTCGATTACTTTCGACGATCGCCTGTTACTTTTATTTGATTTTTTCCTGCAGGGAGTCCAGCTTTTCCTTTAATTTTTGGCTGTTTTTATGCAGATCACGTAACTCAAAAGCCAGCATGATCCGGAAAAATCCCATAAACATGAATGCAAAGGCTACGATATAAACTGAAGCCAAAGCACCTGCAGCCGGTTGCCAAAGAATGGCAAAGGAACAAAGGATAGCAAGAATACCGAATACAAGATACCATCCCCAGCCTTTAACGCCTACCTGGTTCAAATCCATAGAAAACCCGATGGCCGTAAATCCGCGGAACATAATCCAGAAAGCGAGGATGAAAGGTAATACGATAGCAGTTACTCCCGGATAGCAAACAAGAAAAAGACCTAACAATAAATCAATAATTCCGGATGCAAGATACCATCCCCAGCCAGACAATACATTTTTGTTGCTCACGGAGAAAAAAATTTCTAATATTCCGCTTGTAAACATACATACGCTAAAAAGTATCACTAATGCGCCATATCCTTCAAGAGGGTTAAACATTAGCAGTAAAGCCGTTCCAATAAACAAAATTCCTAATACAAGGGAGATCCACCAGTTTTTTACTGAGCTTTTGATCTCTTCAATAAATGATGCGTTCATAGGATAAAATTTTAATTGTTAATAATATTATTGCTATAGCATTCCGCCACTTTCATCATGTGATTCCATATATTGGTGAAACGCTGCAAAAATTTTTCTTCATCATAAGCCAAAGTTCCTAAAGCAACGAATGAAGCTAATCCGAAAGTGTACATCCAGGCATTGACTGCTACGTCTATCATCATCTGATCCGGCATTTTGATATTGCCCAATTCTTGGCGCATGGCTTGTAATACATAATTATCGGGAGTCAGATGATCTAAATTCTGCCCCAACATGCCTTCGTGGTAGAATGCATGAAATAATACCGGCTTTGTATAGGCTGCATAAATGTAACCTAATCCAAGGTCAAAAAATGGCCGGCCGGTTTTTCTGTAACCATATATAATACTGTCTAATTCCTTTTTTACTTTACTGACAACATCCTGCTTCAATTCATCCATATTAGCATAGGCTTCATATATCGGACGAACTGATGAGCCTATCTTTTTAGCTACATTCCTGGCTGATAACATAGCAAAACTGTCTTTACAAACAATTTCGAAAGCAGCATTTAAAACAACATCTTTTGTTAGGACACTTACTCTTGGCATATCATATGTTTAATGTAATAACCGTAACGCAACATGCGTTATATTTACAAATATATGAATATTTATTTGATGATAAAAATATTTTAGGAATAATCTAACAAATAAAAATAACTTTTCTTACGCGTAGGGAGTAAATGGGTAAAAAAGAACTCCCCCGGCTTATATTTGGGTATAAATCCGGGTGTTTATCTGTAATGTGGTGATTTGTAACCGTAAGATCAATACAAATCTTTATGTTGTCCTTATTCGCTCTGTTTTTTGCCAGGTAACCGTTCGCTTTGTAATGACATCGATAAAAGCCTGCAGGGCTCCTAAACTTGTAAAC
>JAITVS010000091.1 GCA_031285685.1 Tannerella sp. | reverse complement strand
TCTATTGATTAAAATTATTTTAGGAGAATTGAAACCTCAGGCCGGAACCGTTTATGCCGCTGATAATAAAGCGGTGTATATTGACCAGGATTACTCCCTGATAAAAACCGGACTGACGGTTTATGAACAGGCTCAGCAATTCAACGACTCTGCTTTACAGGAAGGCGAAGTCAAATCGCGGCTCAATCGTTTTCTGTTTACAAAAGAAGACTGGGATAAACCCTGCCGTGTTTTGAGTGGCGGCGAACGGATGCGGCTAATGCTTTGTTGTCTTACAATAAACAATCATCCGGCGGATATTATCATTCTGGATGAGCCGACAAACAATCTGGATATTCAAAACATCGAAATTCTGACTGCAGCAATCAATGAATATCAGGGAACCCTAATCATCGTGTCGCACGACGAAATATTTCTGGAACAAACCGGCGTTGAACGAACGATTTACCTTTGATTTCATTGCCGGATTTGCATAAAGGAGGCTTTTGATTGGGATAAAAAGCTTTGTTTTTGTGCGATTTCATCGAAGATTGGCCATTTTCTTTGTAAAAATGCCTTTCTTTGTATAATAGAATAGGGAAAATATGGCATATAAAGACGATACTGAAATATTATCAAAACATGGTGTGAAACCAACGGCAAACAGGTTGTTGGTCTTTGCGGCGATGAAGAAAATGGGACATGCATTCAGTCTGAATGATATGGAAGAAGAATTGTTGTCAATGGATAAATCGACCATATTCAGAACACTTGTCCTTTTTCTGGAGCAGCATCTCATTCATAGTGTAGAGGATGGAAGCGGTTCGTTGAAATATTGTGTTTGTCATAATAACGGAGATTGCTCTCCGGAAGAATTTCATTGCCATTTTTATTGTGAAATCTGTCATCAGACTTTTTGCCTTGAAGGCATCCATATTCCTATTGTATCCGTTCCAAAGGGTTATTCGGTGCGTGAAGCCAATTATTTGCTGAAGGGCATCTGTGTTGAGTGTAAAGAAAATTAGATATGTCAGTCACAATTGTGTTGGCAATGGGTTTCGGGTTTCTCTATTTCGATTGTAACGTGGTCTATATGGAATGGTTTGGCAATATCGATGATATTGTGTTTTAGCTGCTCCGGATTGGTGGTGGCGCTTACGACGTGGAGTGTCATAATATGCGATTCTCCGTCCATTGTCCACAAATGCAGATCATGTATAGACAGTACATCATCTATTGCATTCAGTTTTTTTTCCAGATTGTCCATATCTACATTTTCAGGTGTTGCCTGCAGCATAATGCGGAAAGTATCGCGCATATTCCTGAAAACATTTGTTAGTACCCAGAGGCTTATAACAATCGAAAGTATCGGATCAAGAACCGGCAGGTCAACAAACATCATGACGATGCTGACGATTAATACGGCAATCCAGCCTAAAACGTCCTCCATAATATGAAGGAATACCGCGCGTTCGTTTAGTGAACTTCCTTTTTTCAGTCTCAGGGCAGCTGCACCATTGATGATAACACCGAAAATCGCAATCCACAACATTCCGTGAGCGTTTACTTCCTGTGGGTCAAAAAGGCGTTTTCCGGCTTCAACAAGTACAAACGTGGAACTGACAAACAATACTCCTGAAAGGAATACAGACCCAAGCAGTGAAAAGCGCCGGTATCCGTATGTATATTTATGGTCGCGTTTCTGTGTTGCTTTTCTCTGAAACGCCCATGCGACAGCTAACGAGAGGCAATCACCGAAATCATGAAGCGCATCCGAAAGAATGGCAATACTATTTGTATAAAGTCCGCCGATCACTTCCACAACAACAAAAAACAAGTTTAGAAAAAATGCTACGGAGATGTTTTTTGCCGCATTATCTCCATGATTGTGTTGGTGATTATGATTGTGTGCCATAATGTTTAGTTTTTAATTATGTGACAAAGTAACAACAAATGTTTTGCAACCGGGTTGCAATTGCAAACTTTTAGCCGGTCGATGTAATTTTCGGATATGTCCGCTTAAAAGAAGAGCCATCCATACATGGACGGCCCTTGGCTGTTGTTTATTCAAGTATCTTGCTTTTACTTGTTAATATTCACATTTTTCAGGGAGAAATTCTCTATCATGTTTTTATCATATTCTCCGTTTTTCGCTTGAATGTTGAGATTTTCGAATGTGAAATTTTTCAGTTCATATTGATCGGATTTGTCGACATTGAAAAACGTTTCACATTTGAAGTTTATATTACGCATTGTAATATTATTTGAATACGATTTGGGTATATCTTCCCGGCCTTTCAGGTCGAAAAACTGTGTCCATGGTTTGATATAAAGGAAATGGTCTGCATCGCCTGTGATATCTTCTACAAGTATATATTCGTAATTCTGCGGTGTATCAGGACGCATTTTCAACCATAAGAGACGATTTGCGTTTTTAATGGTACACCGGCGCAGGACAATATTCCTGTCATGGATGGATTCACTTCCGAGCGTAAGTGCGCCGTGACAGAATCCGTATTCACAATCTTCAATGATAATATTGTAATTACCTCCGTTATTAGGATCTTTGTCTGCCCATGGGCCTTTGCCGCCTTTGAGAGCGACAGCATCATCATTGACCGACATATAACAGTTTTTGATTAATACGTTTGTGCACGCGTCAATATCGACTGCGTCAGTACTTGGAGCTTTTACCGGTTTTTCCGGTGAGAAAATGTGCAGGTTGAGCAGTTTTACATTTTTACATTTATAAAGATGTGTGGTCCAGAAAGGAGAATTTATTAAATTAACCCCTGAGATCTGTACATCGTTGCAGTTGGATATGTAAACTAATCGCGGGCGCATTTCATCCATATTCGTACATTGAGGATTAAACTCTCTGCGTAGCCAGAAAGAACGCCAGTAACGAAGCCCGTTTCCGTTGATGGTTCCTTTTCCGGATATAGTGAAACCATCGACACTATCGGCGTTTATCAGTGCGGAAAAGTATTTCAGCGTTTGCCCTTCCATGCGTGTCATGGTTATCGGGAAATTACTTATATCATCGCTGCCTTTCAGCACAGCGCCTTCTTCCAGATGCAGATGGGTTCCGGGCTTGAAAAATAATGAGCCGCTCAGATAGGTTCCTTCAGGTATTATTACCACACCACCGTTTTGCGTAGCCATATCAATGACATGCTGAATTTTTTCTGTTTGTACTATTGTACTGTCGTTAATAACATTGTGATCTGTAATTTTGAATTTTTTTCCCAGATTATCAATCTTTACGATCTCGTTTTTTCGGAACCAGTCAGGTATCAGCGTTCCATCCGGAAATTTCTCCTGGGCAAATATGGATGCTGATAAGCAAAAAACGGCGGTGAATAGTGACAATGCTTTAATTTTCATAGATATATAGTTCTGTTTATTTATGTAAAATCCATTGGTGTTGTCGGATGCCAGCTTACATCCCCAATGCGTATCAATGGAGTGCAATTATTTCGATTTCAACCAGGCCGTTTTTAGGCAGGGTTTTGACTGCCACGGCCGAACGGGCAGGAAATTCTCCATCGAATTGGGATGCGTAGATTTCATTAACGTCGGTGAAATCGGCCATGTCTGCCAGAAAAACAGTGGTTTTAACAATATCAGCCATCGTGTATCCGGCTTCTGAAAGAATTGCTTTGATATTTTTAAAAACCTGTACTGTTTGTTCTTTTACACCTCCTTCTACAAAATTACCGGTGGCCGGATCTATTCCTAACTGACCTGAGGCAAATAAAAAATCTCCTTTCCGGATGGCCTGACTATACGGACCTATGGCCGCAGGCGCTTGATTTGTCTGGATTACTTTTTTCATACGAAACTGTTAAAATAATTTTCGCAAATGTACAAATTTTATTTAAATAACAGTATCTGGTTTCTAAACTTAGGAATAGTCGTTGTATTGCGTTCTATTTTATGAATATGGCGATCTGGTTAACGCCCGGATTCAGAAATCTGAAGATTTATTCTTTTTGGGGTTGGCTTTATTTTCTTTTTTAATACGTTTCGGATTTGCCGGAAACCAACCTTTTTCAACTCTTTTGGTTTGTTCGAAAATTTCAAGTATCGACCAAAAACTTGAAAAAGCGACGACGCCCATGATGGTTGACAAAATAATCTCTTTGATAATCAGTGATAATGCTACAAAAATGATTCCTAAAACCAGGAAGATCCACCAGCATTTTGTTCCTAAATAGTACTCGGCTTTTATCACGATGGGGTGGAAAAGACCTATTACAAGAAAAGTGGTTATCCCTATCGTCAATCCCATGAGGTTGTGCGTCGTCAGAAATTCTATCATTATGTATTTCTTCTTGTTTTTATACAGTTCAAAATTACAAAAACGTAGTAAAAGTGTTATCTTAGAGAGTGATACAAACCTTTGCTCCGAACTGTAGGGGTTTACCTTTCTGCATGAACGGTTTATCAAATGATTCGAAATAAAATACCGTATAATCCGTATCCGTCAGATTTCGTGCCCATAGATTCGCTGAAACAATCCCTTTTCGTACCCCGGCCTGTGCATTGACAATGAAATAAAATGGTTGTGAAAATTCGTTTGCTTCATCCCAGTATATTTTTCCTGTTCCGTTACATTGAGCGGAAGCGAAGATCTGATCTATTATCCGGCAGTTGTGAAGCATTTTATTGTATTGTAACCCGATGCTTAAAGAATGTTGAGGAGCGTAAGGTATGTAATTTCCTTTGAAATCCTCTTTTCCATTATTATAATCACGAAAAGTTGCATGTGTATATCCGTAGTTCATGTCTGCCGTGAATTCATCCGATAATATGGCGCGTAATGAGAGTTCCGTACCGTAGCTTTCCGCTTTTCCCGCATTGCTCAGGTATCGCCCGCTACCGCTTTCTACAAAGGTTGTGATTTGTAAGTCCTTCACATCCATGTAGAAAAATGTAAGTTCTGCATGCAGACGGTTTTTTATGAGTTCGCTCCGAACGCCGACTTCATAATTCCAGCTTGTTTCCGGCTTGTATGAAATAACGTCTTTTACCGGTTTCGGTTCTACTATATTCAAGTCGGGCATCATTTCTCTGAAAGCGTTCATTACATCGTATTGCATTTGGTTTTGCATGATATCGGCAGACATCTGTACATTGTAACCTCCGGCTTTGTATCCTTTTGCTGCTGACAGATAGGTGAATGTGCGTGGAGTACATTCATATTTCAGGGAAACTTTCGGCAATACCTGCCAGAAATCCTGTGAGAGTTTTTCGTCGATTACGGAGGCCGGATACATATCACTGATGTCTCTGGAAGGCGCCCCCGGACTCATTTGCATGCTAAGGTTCATTTTTGCTTCCGAATCGTATTCAAGTTCCTGTTTTTCGTAATCTAAGCGTATACCTCCGGTTATGGACAAACCTTTTGTGAAAAGGTTATTATAGGTAGATTGATGATAGATTGCGGCGCCATATGACGGAGTTTTAAAATCTCCCGGAATATAAAGCGATTCGTTTGTTATGGTAAGAGTCGGCATTTTGGGGTAATATATTTTTAAATTGCTGAACACTGGTTGAAGTTTTGATTTAATGCCATCTTCCTTAAATTCCACCGGCCCATCGATGTTTAAATTGTCATAAAATCCATAGGTGCCGAAAGACCATTGATAGTTGTTGGTGGTTTTACTTTTTATAGATATTTCTTCGGTGAACGCGTGTTGTTTTTGCAGTTGGTTTAAAACAAACATGGATGAATCCGAAAAGTCCTGGTCCATTTTCATGTCATCATCAAGATACTGGTATCCTGTAACAGAGGTCAGAAGAATTTTTTCATTCTGATATGTCAACGACAGGTTATTATTTAACATGGAGCGTTTATAGGAAGACTCATCATTAATATTCACCGGCGCAATCTTATCCGTTTTTTCATCATACAGTCCGTAAGGGAATCCACCCTGGTCGATGTATTCGTATGATACCGTGTATGAAGCAGTAAACCGGGGGGATATTTTCCATAGCAATTTCAAATTTCCTCCATAGCTTTCTTCCTTATCTATTTTTTTTCCATTGTATGTATTCGTATAAAAACCGTCGCAGCGGTCATAAAAAATACCCGCCGAAAGCCCAATGTTCTCATTCAGTTTGGTATAGCCGGATAATTTAGCATTTAATTGTCCGTAATTTCCGTATGACAGCGATGCTTTTACACCCTGGTAATCAAAAGGCGATAAGGTGTAAACATTAATTATACCTCCCATAGCGTTGCGTCCGTAGAGTGTTCCCTGCGGACCACGCAGAACTTCTATCCGTTGAATATCCATCAGTTCAAAATCAAATGAGCTTTTGTCCATATAAGGTACATTATCGACATATAATCCGATGGTTTGTCCGCTACTTCGCGCTCCGATACCTCTGATGTAGATAGCGGACGTAAGTTTCGCTCCATAGTCGGGCATATATAGATTAGGAACAAAAGAACTGATGTCTTTTATGGATGTAACTTGTCTCCCTGCGATTTGCTGGGGGGTAAGTATGGATACCGATCCGGGAAGTGTTCGCAGGTTGTTTGTTTCTTTTGATGATGATGTTACAACAATCTCATCAATATTAAATGTTTTAATTGTGTCCTGGAGTGAATGTATTTCTTCCGCCGAAATGAAACTTTGAGTTGAAAGTATACCGGCAAATGACATATACAGTAATAATTTCTTCATATTAAAGCGTATTGGTTTTTGCGCCTGCAAAGAAACTTTAAATGTCAGAAAAAGACAATAGCTACATGTAGTGATTTTTTATTTTCTGTTGTAATCAGGGCTATAATGAGGGTGTTGAAAACTTTCTTTTCTTTGATGTTATGATAGCATATATTAATGTGTATTTTTGTATGAAAATTCTGAGGCAAAGGATTTTTCTTGTGTATAGTCCTTTTAAAAAGGGTGTTTCTGTAGACGTCTATTAACATAAATATATATACAATGGGTGATTCCGGTCTTTTTATCACAAAACGTGATGGAAAAAGAGAGTTTTTTTCCATAGAGAAAATTAAGCACGCCGTATCGAAGGCCTTTCTTTCGGTCGGAAGTTTTGCTACGCAGGAGAATCTGATTGCTGTGCTGGGACGCGTTAGTATTTCCGATGGGATGACAGTGGAAGATATTCAGAATCAGGTCGAAAAAGCACTGATGGCTGAACGTTATTATGATGTTGCAAAATCTTATATTCTTTACCGGCAGCAACACCTGGAAGATCGTGAAGTTCAGCATAAACTGAATTTTCTGCTGGATTATTGCGACGCGTCGAATGCCGCGACAGGGAGCAAATTTGATTCGAATGCCAATGTCGAAAATAAAAATATCGCGACTCTTATCGGAGAACTTCCGAAGTCGAATTTTATCCGTTTGAATCGCCGTATTCTGACGGACAAGCTGAAAGACATGTATGGAAAAGAATTGTCTGATAAATATATCTCGCTGCTGAACAAGCATTTTATCTATAAAAATGATGAGACGAGCCTTGCTAATTATTGCGCGAGTATAACGATGTATCCGTGGCTTATCGGCGGAACAAATCCCATCGGTGGAAATTCTACCGCTCCGACAAATCTTAAATCTTTCTGCGGCGGATTCGTGAATATGGTATATCTTGTATCAAGTATGTTAAGCGGGGCTTGTGCGACACCGGAATTTCTTATGTATCTGAATTATTTTGTCGGACTTGAATATGGCAAGGATTATTATCTTGAACCGGGAAAAGTAGTGGATTTGTCATTGAGAAAACGGACAGTAGATAAAATCATTACCGATTGTTTTGAGCAAATTGTCTATTCGATTAATCAACCTTCGGGAGCGCGTAATTTCCAGACAGTATTCTGGAATATTTCTTATTACGACAAATTTTATTTTGAAAACCTGTTTGGAGAGTTTGTATTTCCTGATGGAAGTAAACCTGACTGGAATTCATTGAACTGGCTCCAGAAACGTTTTATGAAATGGTTCAATAGAGAACGCACGAAAACGGTTCTTACATTCCCGGTCGAGACAATGGCGCTTCTGACAAAAGACGGGGATGTATTGGATAAAGAATATGGCGATTTTACGGCCGAAATGTATGCCGAGGGACATTCGTTCTTTACTTATATCAGCGATAATGCTGATTCTTTGGCTAGTTGTTGCCGCTTACGCAATGAGATACAAGACAATGGGTTCAGCTATACGCTTGGGGCGGGAGGTGTTTCTACCGGGTCAAAAAGTGTCCTGACGATCAATTTGAACCGTTGTATCCAGTATGCACAAAACCGGAATATCCCTTATATGGTCTATCTTGAAGATGTGGTTGACCTTGTTCATAAAGTACAATTGGGATATAATGAAAACCTGAAAATGCTTCATGAGAAAGGGATGTTGCCATTGTTTGATGCAGGTTATATCAATATGGGGCGCCAATATCTCACGATTGGTGTGAATGGATTTGTTGAAGCGGCCGAATTCCTTGGAATTGAGATAAATGATAATATCCGGTATGTGAAGTTTGCAGAGGATGTTCTGGGGTTGATAGAGCGTTATAACAAGAAATACCGGACAAAGGATGTGATGTTCAACTGTGAAATGATTCCTGCCGAAAATGTCGGAGTGAAACATGCCAAATGGGATAAGGAAGATGGTTATATGGTTTTACGGGACTGCTATAACAGCTATTTCTATGTTGTTGAGGATGAATCGCTGAACATTGTTGATAAATTTCGCCTTCACGGACGTAAATATATTGAACATCTGACCGGTGGTTCCGCATTGCACATGAATCTTGAAGAGCATTTGAGTAAAGCCCAGTATCGTCATTTGTTGCATGTCGCCGCAGATGAGGGATGTAACTACTTCACATTTAATGTGCCGAATACGATTTGTAATCATTGCGGCCATATTGATAAGCGGTATCTTAAAGAATGTCCTGTTTGTCATAGTAAAGATGTTGATTTTCTGACGCGTATAATCGGATACATGAAACGTATAAGCAGTTTCTCTGTTGCCCGCCAGAAGGAGGCCTCCAAAAGATTTTATGCGAATGCATTAAGTCCTGAAAAACAAACATGCTGAAATACGTAAATTTTGATATTGTTTTTCAGGAAATTCCCGATGAAGTAACATTGGCGATAAACATCTCGAATTGTTCAAACGGATGTTCCGGTTGTCACAGTCCCTTTTTGCAGCAGGATATGGGTGAAACACTTACAGAAGAGATTCTGACCAGTCTGCTCTATGAATATGGGAAATCTGTTACTTGCATTTGTTTTATGGGAGGTGATTCGGATCCTGATGAAATCGTCCGGCTTGCGGGATTTTTACAAACCCAATCATTTGTATCCGTAAAAGTCGGATGGTATTCCGGCAGGCAGGATGTTCCTTCTTCATTCAGACCGGATTTTTTTCAATACATAAAATTAGGCCCGTATGTGGAGCATTTAGGCTCGTTGAAATCGGATACCACCAATCAACGGTTGTATAAAGTCGATGAAAACGGACAAATGATTGATATAACTTTCCGGTTCTGGAAAACGGCTTAATCAGAAAATATGCTGCTTAATCAGGTTTTTCAGATCCTGTATATTGCGGACAACCGGAAATTCGGGATAATCAGCGATTACATTATTCGGCGGACAGTATAATATTCCAATGTCGGCTGCTTTCAACATGGATATATCGTTGTAAGAATCTCCGAAAGCAAGGACTTTGTACTGAAGGCTTTGAAATGCTTCTACCGTTTTACGCTTGGGATCGGGTTGGCGTAGTATGTAGTTTATGACCCGTCCGGTTTCATCGATTTCCAATGAATGACAAAGCAATAAGGGGTTTTCCAATTGATTCATTAATGGTTGAGCAAATTCGATGAATGTGTCCGAGACAATCGCAAAACGCGTTATTTCACGTAACCACCGGACAAAATCCAATGCTCCTTCAAGGGGTTTCAGGGAAGCAATGACGGTTTGAATGTCTTTTATTTTGAGATTGTTTTCGTCCAAAATCCGCATGCGGTATGTCATCAATTCATCGTAATCTTTAATATCACGTGTTGTGAGCTTCAGTTTTTCTATTCCTGTTTTCTTAGCTACATTGACCCATATCTCCGGAACAAAAACTCCCTCTAAATCAGCACAAATAACCCACATCTCTTTTTCTTTTTTATAGTAAATAATCATTTTTGTTTTACGAGGAGGCAAAGATAGCTTAAGATAAACTCAAAACAAAAATAAAATCATCTTTTGTTGTCAAAATGCAAAAGAGATGTAATGGATTATGTGCAAATTGACAGGATTAAGAAGGTTTTTATGTTTATTGGTAACTATGCATTCCTCCGAAAAAGTAGCTGACACCGAAATAGGTCATTATAATCGAGAGGAACGCCACAATGGTGAATAGGTGGTAAAAGATCGGTTTTCGGAATATTTTTAGTGATTGGTCGTGCATAGCGAAACTATAAACCAGCATGGTTATAAGCGCCCAGACTTCTTTGGGGTCCCAACCCCAATAACGTCCCCAGGAAACATTTGCCCACACTGCTCCGACAAAAATACCGGCGGCTAAAGTAAATAATGCCGGGTATGAGATGATACGGCTTATTTTCCATAGTCTCACGACATAGTCCCTGCTTTTACCGGAAGTGAAGTATAATATAAGTGCTGTTATACCATTGAACATCATAAACCCGAAAAGTGAGTATGATATCATGATTAACGAAACATGTATGCTTAACCAGGGAGATTGCAGTACCGGTACGAGTTGTGTTATTCCGGGATTCATTGCGCCGAGTGTTGCTACCAGCAAGGCAAATCCCGAAAGTAATAATCCCATGGATGGAATAAACTCGGATTTACGTCCGAACAATATTGTAACAATCATGATACACCAGGAGATGAAAATCATGGTTTCATATCCGTTTGACATCGGAATGTGTGATGATATATACCATCTTAATCCGACCGACAGACTCAGAAATGCCATTGAGTGGATAATCTGGATGTAGGCTAAGGATTTGAAAATCCGTTTTTTTCTACCGGTCAGAAATCCCCAGATAAATCCGGCAAAGGTAAGTATACCTACTCCGATATTTATTTTGAAGAGTATGCTCGCTGCATCGAATTTATTATAAAAGATTTCAAGCTTTGTCTTTGTGGGTGAAATCGCACCTTCCTCTGTGCGTTTATATTGATATACAGACATTTTCTCAAAGAGATGGATGATTGCTTCGTGATTTTCCTGCTTCAATGTTTCGTGCATCATCAGGAAAGCTTTGGAAATAAATAAGGTATCATCACTTCGAACTTCCGATAGATCATCCGTACATGCATACCAATGGTTTCCTTGTGGAAAAGCGGTCAAGGTACTTCCTGTGCGTTGTGCCATCAACAGGCTTATTTTTTCGTCTGCTTCACGTATCCCTTTATGTTGTGCCGGAAAATTCGTATAGGATAATTTATAAATTCTCGCATTGAAAAAATCACTTAATCTCAGTTTATTTTTATTTTCGCTGATGAATTGGCGTATTTCCTTGTCTTTAATTTTTATCATCGGCTCTTCCTGCCATTCTTCCGGAAAAAACATCCAACCGGCGAGAACCTGTACTGCATTAAAATTTTTATAGGAGGATTTGCCTGTTATTTTTCGGGTGAAATCGTGAGCATAAGTATCAATAGGTACGATTCTGCCATTGTAATACATGGATAGCCGGCCGAATGCTTTTGCTTCTTCTTTTGTTAATGTGCGTTGTGCTGATGCAAGTCCGGGAATAATGACCAATATCACAATTCCCAGCGATCTGATCAGCCTCCGGAAGTTTCCGTTTTTACAGGTGAGTAGCCAGATCATTGATAAAAGCAGCAATAAATATCCGGCATAAGTTACTGCAATGCCATACGGGTCATAACTCACCGATAAAACCGTACCTTTCAGATCACTGTCATAGGATGCCTGATAAAACCTGAATCCACGGTATTTGAATATATTATTCATTGATACAACGGCATCAAATATTTTTTCATCGTCTTTTATTGACAGATAGCTTATGTAATCAGCAGGAGTTTTTGTTCCCGTATAATAATCCATTTCAAATTTACTCAGGCTTATGGCAAATGGTATCTCAATGGTTGATTCGATCATTCCGTTTTCTCTCAAGTGTATTTGTCCGCGTTTTGATGTTGTAAATGTAGTTAATGCTCCTGCCAGAATAATTCCGAATGCGCAGTGAAATAAAAAAGCCGGTTTTCTTTTCTTGAATAATATGTGTACACAGGAGGATAATGCAGTTATAAATACTGTAGCCCAAAGGGTCATCATCCACCATGAACTGTAGAAATGATGCGTGACAAAAGGTGTTCCATATCGTCTTTCCGCAAAAGTCGCTATTGCCAGTATCATGGTCAGGATGATCAGTAATATAAATGGAAGTTTTCTCATTTTAATCTGTTAATGATGGAACTAAGTATATTTCTTGTAATCATAGAGAGGCAGACTATTCATTTTCGCCTTATTGCCTGTTTAATGATCGTACAAAAATAATATAAAAACTCATTTTTCCGGATTATCTTTGGTATGTAAAATATTTTTTGGACATTATGGGAACGAAACAAGTGCCATTTATACACTTAAAAAAGTATCAAAAAGGATATTTTAAAAGCGTTTTTGCTTGTCAAAAATATATTAATTTGTAAATTTACAGATCAAAAAGATAGTTTAATGACAAATAATATCTACATAAATCTCACTAAAGTCAAAAAAACTTTCAAATTTTTTTGTATGTTGTAAAACATATTATTATATTTGCACTATCAAATAAGAAAAAAAGGTTTTGACAGACATTAGTTTTAGGTAAAAAAGATTGGTTTTAAGTTTTAGTGGAATAACGATTCCCTTGTATTAAACAAATTAGTTGAAATGTAAAACAATTGTAATGTTTTTGTAAGATCTTTATTGGACATTTGCAATGTTTTAGAGGTTATTTTCAGAAAAGGTTTTAATAGGTATTAGTTGTTTAATTAAAAATGATTAGGTTATGAAAAAGTTAGTGATGATTTCAGTGGCAATGTTATTGTTTTCTGTAACAAGTTTTGCTAAAGGCGGAGAAGAAGCTTCTGTAGCGAATTACAATTTTGATATCAAAGTATCTAAATTGAGTAGTTATTTGCAATTGACGTCAGCACAATCAGGTGAAGTGGCTGATATTTGTGATTTTTTTGCAATGCAGATGAAAGATGTTTCTTATTCTTCAAAGAAAAATCAGAAAGAAAAGGTCGGAAAGGCTGTTTATGGTAATCTGAAGTTGATGAAAAATACATTAACTGATGATCAGTACAGAAAATATGTAAGATTGCTGAATGTTACATTGCAGAATAAAGGTATAGAACTTTAAATTAGTTTTTCTCATAAATGATAATGTCATATCGCTTCAATGCGGTATGACATTATTATTTTTTTGTATCTGTTTTACGGTGTTTTCTTCCGGATTTCAGGAATTCATGTCAATGAGCTCATTTATGATATCGCGGTTGTTTGATAAGCTTGGAATTTTATGTTGTCCACCAAGTTTGTCGTGTTTTTTCATCCAGTCAAAAAATAAATTTTCCCGTGCGGCGATAATCTCCGGCATTTGAAGTGATATCTCTTTATATCTTTTAGCTTCGTAATCTGAGTTTAATTGTTGTAATGCTTTGTCTAAGCATGTTGCAAAATTTTCCGGAGATGTCGGCGTTTTTTCAAATTCTATCAGCCATTGATGACGCCCCTTTCCTTTGTCCAGTAAAAATAGTGGTGCGGCAGTATATGCTTTTACTGTAGCATTTGTTTCTTCACATGCTTTCCGGATTCCTTTTTCGGCATTGTCTACCATTAATTCTTCACCGAAGGCATTGATGAAAAACTTTGTTCTTCCTGTAATGATGAATTTGTGAGGAAACCGGGATGTGAAGCGAACCGTATCTCCTATACGGTAACGCCATAGACCACCGATAGTAGTGATTACCATGGCATAATTTTCACCGACTTTTACTTCTTCAAGGGGTATTGCTTTCGGGTTATCGGAATTTGCCAGTTCATTCATTGATATGAATTCATAGAAAATTCCGTAATCAAGCATAAGCAGCATACTGTGATCAGAAGGATCGTCCTGAATGCCGAAGAAACCTTCGGATGCGTTGTATGTTTCCATATAATGCATTTTTTTCGAAGGGATAAGTTTTTCATATTGGGCGCGATAGGGTTCGAATCCGACACCACCGTGAAAAAAGACTTCAAGATTGGGCCACACTTCAGAAAGAGTATCTTTTCCGGTTTTTTTTATGACAGCTTTTATTAGTATAAGCATCCATGAAGGTATACCGGAAATGCTTACGACATCTTTGTTCCATGTGGTTTCTACGATCACTTTTATTTTCGCTTCCCATTCGTCCATGAGGATAATCTCTTTGCGTGGTACACGTACGAGATTTACTAATGGACTCAGGTTCTGCAGCAATACAGCGGAAAGATCTCCGCAATGGGCCTGAGCATTGAGTGTTGACGGGCTGTGGCTTCCGCCCAAGATGAGGCCCTTTTTTGAAAAAAAACGGGTATGAGGATTATTGTGCAGGTATAGGGCCACCGTGTCAAATCCTCCTTTATAATGGCATTTTTTTAGTATTTCTTGTGTGACGGGTATATATTTGCTGCGGGCGTTTGTGGTCCCGCTGCTTTTGGCGAACCAGTGTACGGCAGAAGGCCATAATATATTTTTTTTACCATTGATCATTTGTTCAATGAAAGGGTGTAAGTCTTCATAGGTAGACACAGGGACACGTTCGCAGAATGTTCTATAGTTGAGGATATCTTTGAACCCATATTTTTGCCCCCATTCGGTATTTTGTGCTGTTTTTAATAAATGCTGAAGTTGTTTGTTCTGAATATCAGTCAATTGTTTGCCGAACAACTCGATTTCTCGCTGTCTTGCGGAAAATATAGGAGATATGGCTTTTGTTAAAATATCCATTCAGATTTATAATATTAAGAAAAGTAATATCTTTTAAAAAACTATGCAAATGTAAATATTATTTTTGTTTTGAAGAATTTTGATTTGTAATGTTTTTTCTTTATATCCATTTTGTTGTTGATTTATAGCATTTTATATATGATTTTATCGGATGTTTGATTTTTTTTTCTTTCAAGAACAGTAAAAATAGTCTGTTTTTTTTGTATTTATATATCGGATATTTATCTTTGTAGATGTAAACATAAAGAATATCGTTATGAATAAAGTAAAAAGTGTTTTAGCTGTGGCTCTGGTATTTGCTATTTCTGCTCCTTGTTTCGGTAATAGTGTTGTGATCAAGAGAAAGAAGAATAAATGGCTTCATTCTATGGAGCAGAAATCTTTGAATGATACTGATAATAACAATCAGGAAATAACAGGATCGGTTAATTTTTAAGTAGATACGGGGTTTTATTTTCCTGAATTTACATATATTATTGTAATTTCGCTGAGTAGGGTGTATAAACAGAGAAACTATTTTTATGGAGTTTCTGTTCGGAAGATAATTGTCTTTTTTATATAAATGTACTTTGACTTGAATAATAAATTATTTTGAATAAAGCCACAAGTTGTTATATGATAAACTCCCAATATTACATATGAGAATAGGAATACTTTCATCAGGAGGCGACTGTCCGGGTATAAATGCCACTATCCGCGGAGTAGGGAAGTCCGCCATTCTTCATTATGGTATGGAGGTCGTGGGAATACACAACGGTTTTACCGGCTTGCTGAATAAGGATATTGAAGTGTTCAATGAAAAAAAGCTTTCTGGCATATTAAATCTGGGGGGCACTATTATTGGTACGTCCCGGTAGATGCCATTCAAAAAAATGCTTGATTCGAATGATAATAATAAGCCTCAGATTATATACCGGAATTATGTCGACATGGGGCTTGATTGCGTTGTTTGTATCGGTGGTAACGGAACGCAGAAAACAGCCTATAAGTTATCCCAGTTGGGACTTAATATTATAGGCGTACCTAAAACGATTGACAATGATGTTTATGGTACTGATCTGACCTTTGGTTTTGATACGGCGGTAAATATTGCTACAGAGGCAATAGATCGTCTGCATTCTACCGCAAGTTCGCATAAGCGGGTAGTGGTTGTTGAAGTGATGGGACATAAAGCAGGATGGATTGCCTTATATGCAGGAATGGCAGGTGGGGCTGATATAATTCTTATTCCGGAATTAGGCTTCGATCTTGATAAAATAAACGAAAAAATACTTCAGCGTTCTTCTGTTGGAAAGCCTTATTCTATTGTTGTTATAGCCGAGGGGCTGAAAACGGGAAAGGATAGTCCTTCGGATTATATATCATCTGCGATAGAAAAAGCGACCGGGATAGAGGTCCGGACTACTGTTTTAGGATATATTCAACGTGGAGGAAACCCGTCTCCTTTTGATCGCAATATTGCTACACGACTTGGTAGCCATGCTACGGAACTTGCCGCAAAACGGGCTTTCGGGCGGATGGTTTGTATTCAGGGTGAAAATGTCGGCTCTGTAGATCTTGCAGAAGTTGCGGGAAAAACGAAATTGGTACCGGTTGATCACGATCTTATAAAGCAAGGATCTAATATGGGTATTTCTTTTGGAATATAATTCTATTCTGTGAAATCGTCCTGTTGCGGCTTTTCTATCTCTTCTCCTTTTGTATAGCTTGTATCGGTAGATTGTTGTTTGAGGTTTTCTATTAATATCTGTACATCCTTGTCCTTATGTATTTTCTGTATGACTGTTTTAGCAGCAAGTTGTTGTGATTCTTTTTTTGTGCTTCCGATGCCTATGCCAAGCGGTGTTCCTTCAAGAGATACGCTCGTCTGAAAAACAGGGCTGCCCTCTTCGTCGGTAAATGTCTCTATCAGGTCGAATTCTATATGCAGTTTTGTTTTTTGCCCCCATTCGAGAAGACGGGATTTGAAATTTACCTCTTGACTTGCCAGTTTATCTAAAGAGATGTATTTATCTATTATGTGCTTTTCTACGAATTGGCAGCAACATCTGTATCCCTGATCAAGATAGATGGCACCGATCAATGCTTCAAGAGCATTGCCGTACATATATTTATGGTGAGTTGTGGCGTAAGGCATGGATGTAACTTTTTTATCAATGCCAAGTTCAAGAGCTATATTGTTAAGGCTTTCACGTTGTACGATTTTCGAACGTGTATTTGTGAGAAAACCTTCTCTTTTATTCGGAAAATGTTTGTAAACAAGATCTGCTATAATAGCGTCCAGCACAGCGTCTCCTAAGAATTCAAGACGTTCGTTGTTGCTGCGTTTTCCGTATTGTAATGATGAGATAGAACGATGGATGAATGCTTGTTCATACAGTTTTATATTATCGGGATAAAATCCGAGTATTTTATATAAAGACAAATAAGGCTCTTTGTTTGTCAATTTAAAGAGCCTTATCTGTTTGTGTATGTATTTGAAAATCACTTATTTTTGAAATTTTTTCACAATAACACTTGCATTGTGGCCACCAAATCCGAAAGTATTTGATAGTGCTGCATTAACTGTTCTTTTCTGAGCTTTGTTGAAAGTGAAATTCAGCTTATAATCAATATCCGGATCATCGTCCCCTTCCGTGTGATTTATGGTAGGAGGTATGATGTTGTCGCATATAGACATAATACAAGCCATTGTTTCCAAAGCTCCTGCAGCTCCCAACATGTGGCCGGTCATTGATTTTGTAGAACTTATATTCAGATTATATGCATGTTCTCCGAAAACTTCTTTTATCGCTTTTGCTTCTGAAATGTCTCCTACCGGAGTCGATGTACCATGTACATTGATATAATCAATCTCTTCCGGTCTTATTTCCGCATCTTCCAAGGCATTTCTCATAACCAGCATGGCACCCAAGCCTTCAGGGTGTGACGCTGTCAGATGGTATGCGTCAGCCGACATTCCGGAGCCTACCACTTCAGCATAAATGTTAGCTCCGCGGGCAAGTGCATGTTCCATTTCTTCAAGAATCAGACAAACACCCCCTTCTCCCATAACGAATCCGTCGCGACTACCGCTGAAAGGACGTGATGCCGATTCCGGTGAATCATTCCGTGTTGAAAGTGCATTCATTGCGTTAAACCCTCCAACTCCGACGATGGCAATAGGAGCTTCTGCTCCTCCGGTTAAAATTGCATTGGCTTTGCCGAGGCGGATGTAATTGAATGCATCTCCAATGGCATTCGTAGATGAAGCACATGCCGAAACTGTCGCAAAATTAGGTCCGCGAAATCCATATCTCATAGAGATAAGACCTGCTGAAATATCTGCAATGATTTTAGGAATAAAGAACGGATTGAAACGTGGACCACGTTCCTCATCGTATCCCCTCACTTCTTCCTGGAATGAGTAAATTCCTCCGATACCGGAAGAGAAAATGACTCCGATACGATCTTTGTTTTCTTTTTCCAGATCCAGTTTTGAATCCAGAACCGCTTCTTCGGCACATGCTATGGCGTACTGCGAATATAAATCACACTTGCGAACCTCTTTTTTGTCAGAGAAATAAGCCAAAGGATCAAATCCTTTAACCTCACAAGCGAATTGTGTTTTGAACTTTGATGCGTCAAAGTGAGTAATAGGCCCCGCACCGCTTACCCCATTAGTTAATGCCTGCCACGTTTCCGCGGCATTATTACCTAATGGTGTAATGGCACCGAGACCTGTTACTACAACTCTTTTTAATTCCATACTAAATAAGGATTAAATTACTTCGCATTAGCTTCAATATAAGCAACAGCGTCTCCTACAGTAGAAATCTTTTCAGCCTGATCATCCGGAATAGAAAGATTGAATTCTTTTTCAAATTCCATGATTAGCTCAACTGTGTCCAGAGAGTCTGCTCCCAAATCATTGGTGAAGCTTGCCTCGTTAGTAACTTCAGATTCTTCAACACTTAATTTGTCAACGATAATCGCTTTTACGCGAGATGCTACATCAGACATAATTTTAATAATTTAAATTAATACTAAATACTTGATATTTTTTATATTTGCAGTGCAAAGGAACGTATATTTTTGCACATAAAACAAATAATCCATGCAAAAAGTGCAAAATGTTGCACATGTTTTTTGAAAGTGTGCATAAAACTAAGAAAATATAAGTATGAAAAACATTGCAATATTCGCTTCAGGCTCAGGAACTAATGCGGAAAATATCATCAGATACTTTGCAGAAAGTAATTTTATTCGTGTGGCGGTTGTTTTGTCGAATAAGCGTGATGCGGGAGTCCATGAGCGTGCAAAAAATCTGAGTATTCCTTCGTTTACATTTTCAAATGCGGAGTTTGAAGAGGGAGTAGTGATTTTAAACAAACTGGCGGGCTATCATATCGACTTGATTGTACTGGCCGGTTTTTTGTCTATGGTATCACCAGTTGTTGTTGATGCCTACCGGGGTAAAATTATAAATATTCATCCTGCGTTATTACCGAAATTCGGAGGAAAAGGAATGTATGGTCATTCTGTTTATGAAGCTGTTATCGCAGCAAAGGAAATGAAGACGGGTATAACGATTCATTATGTGAATGAGCGCTACGATGAGGGGGTTGTTATTTTTCAGGCCACTTGCCCGGTTTTACCTGCAGATACGGTTAAAGACATTGAAAAGAAAGTGCATAAGCTCGAATATGAATACTATCCTCAGGTTATAGAAAAGTTATTGAATTAAGATCCGGAATGGATATCGGATTTTACAGATATATCTTGTCGGAAAAACCTTGTTTCTGTTATTAATCAATATTTTTGGTCGTAAAAATCAATGTTGTATTTTATTTTACAACAGAAAATCTTAACTTTGTCGAAATTTAGATTCATGATGGAAAAATTCAGCGAAAAATGTTATCTTGTTTTTGAACGGGCTACGAATGATTATCATAAGGCGGATGATGTGGATACATCCATACAAAATCCTTATGAAGAGAAAAGTATAGAATTTTATCTATATCTTAAAAACTGGATTGATGCGGTACAGTGGCATCTTGAAGATATCATACGCGATCCGAATATCGACCCGGTAAACGCGGTGGCAATAAAGCGGCGTATTGATAAATCCAATCAGGATCGTACGGATTTGGTTGAGCTGATAGACAGTTATTTTCTTGATAGATATAAAGATGTAAAAGTTTCTGCAGATGCGACAATTAATACGGAGAGTCCGGCATGGGCTGTAGACCGCTTGTCGATACTTGTATTGAAAATATATCACATGCAATGTGAAGTAGAACGTACCGATGTTTCTCCGGAACATGTTGAGACATGTAAGCGAAAACTTGGAATTTTGCTTGAGCAGAAAAAAGATCTGTCGATGGCATTGGATCAATTACTTGATGATATCAGTAACGGCCGTAAATACATGAAGGTTTATAAGCAGATGAAAATGTATAATGACCCGTCTTTAAATCCTGTGTTATACGGTAAGAAGTGAATGTCTAAAGTTCTTATAATAAGACTATCTGCAATGGGGGATGTGGCAATGACGATCCCCATTATATATTCTGTGGCAGCAGCAAATCCTAAAGATTCGTTTACGGTGCTTACACAGACTTTTTTGATGCCTCTTTTTATTAACCATCCGTCGAATATAAATGTGATGGGGGTGAATACAAAGACAACGGAAAAGTCATTTTTCGGATTTTTGAAGTATGCACTCATATTAAGAAAGTATAAATTTGATATGGTGCTGGATCTGCATTCCGTGATACGTTCCCGGATTGTGGATTTTATTTTTCGTTTAAGTGGTAAAAAGATCTTTAAAATAGACAAGAGGCGTAAGGAGCGGGAGCAGCTTACTGCCCGACCTCCTAAAACTATTCAGCCATTACGTCCGGTTACGGCGTGTTATGCGGATGTTTTTCGGACAGCCGGATTTTATTTTGAAGAGACTTTTGTTTCTCTGTATGCTGATAACTCTGTAGATAAGGCGGCTGTAGAGAGTATTGCCAGTGATAAAAAGGGACGGTGGATAGGTATCGCTCCGTTTGCAAAGCATAGGGGAAAAATATATCCGACGGAAAAGATGGAAAGGGTGGTTGAGTTTTTGTCCCGACAGGAAGATCTCACTATATTTTTATTCGGTGGTCGTGGCGGAGAGGAGCGAACCCTGAGTCAATGGGAAAGTCAATATAAAAATACAGTAAATGCGATAGGAAGGTATTCACTTGACATGGAACTCGCCCTCATGAGTAATTTAGATGTCCTGATCAGTATGGATTCCGCAAACATGCATTTGGCGTCTCTTGTCGGGACAAAAGTTATTTCCATCTGGGGGGCGACACATCCGTATGCCGGATTTTATGGTTATCGTCAGCGTGAAGACCTTGCCATACATGTGGATCTGTCATGCCGCCCATGTTCAATATATGGTAATAAACCCTGCTACCGTGGCGACTGGGCATGTATGAATGAAATTTCTTCAGAAGATATAATCAGTAAAACAAGTGATTATCTGAAAGAGCTATGAAGATTGTAATAAATTCCAAGTATGAGTATTTACGTGACTGGGTAGAGAAAATAACATTTCATTTTGACAACGGAGGGGAGATTCTTCATAATAAAAGAAACATAATCAAAGTTTTCTCACTTGAAAACGGAATAAGTATCAATGTTAAAAAGTTTCATAAGCCTCATTTTTTTAATCGTATCATTTACACATTTTTCAGAAAGTCAAAGGCTTTCAGGTCATACTGTAATACCTTGTACATTGCCGGAAAGGGATTTGATACTGCGGAATCGATAGCTTATGTAGAGGTTTATGAAAAAGGTTTGCTTTCCGATAGTTATTATATAAGCTTACATTGTCGTGGTGTGAAGGAAATGCGTGAGTATTATTGGGGGCCACTTGCGGGAAATGAAGGTTTAATTGATGCGTTTGCTCATTATAGTGCGGCATTACATGATGCCGGAATCTATCATCTGGACTATTCTCCGGGTAATGTGCTGATTCGGGACGATGCCGGAAAATATACTTTTATATTGGTAGATGTAAACCGGATGAAATTTATGGCTGTTAGTTCTGATAGGGGTTATCGGAATTTTGCCCGTCTTTTTGAAAATGACGATATATATATATAGACGCATTGCAGCAGTGTATTCACAATCCCGTAAAGAAAAGTTTAATAAAGAAGAAGCAGTTCATCTGGTCTTGAAATATAAAAACCGGTTTTTGCGAAAAAAGGGGAGAAAGAAAAGAATAAAAGAGTTGTTTCAGAAGCAGAAGTTATAAACCGAACTGTGTCGGTGAAATAAAAATTTATTCCTGACACAGTCCGGAAAATATATTACGAAGGATCAAAATAATAGCTGATACTGCTTATTTCATCATTCCAATCTATCCAGCTGTTACCTACCTTAAAATGGATATCTCTTAAATAAGCACGTCTGTAACTGGTTTCCGAAAGATTTAATTCAAAAGTTCTGGTTGCACCATTAGGGTGATTATGAATTGTATACCTATAAATAGTCACAAGACATTTTTTGTATCTAGTATTACTGAAATCAATATCTAATTTAATTGAAGACATTACGTTATCCCATCTGGTTCCGGTGAGTTCTGCTTCATTATTATTATCGAAAAGAGGATCTGTTTCTGCTAAATAGGCTCCAGCAAAGTTAGAGAAATCAAAAAACTTAAATTCAAGAAGAGGATATGGAGGACCAAAGGATCTTGTACTAATTGTATTTTGATCGGGTATATTTTTGGCAATCCTCATTGCTGTAAAACTATCAAAATATTCGATACTCCCATTACCTGACTCAAAAATTGCTAATCCTGGATTATTTGATAATTTTTGATATACAGCATTGGTGTTTTCGTCATAAATAATAATAGTAGAATCAATAGTTACATCATAAGTAGAAGAATAAAAGACTCCATTATAAGTAAATTCTAATACTCCAGAATCAATAGATTTTTCCTGTGTGGTAGGTTTATAATTTTCATTACATGCGGAAAAAAGCATGGTAAGGCATAGCAAAGATAAATTAATTTTTTTCATAGTCATAATTTTTAGTTTATATTTATGGCAAATATAATAATAATAATTGGTATAATTATTTTTTTTGTTAAAATAATTTATTGAAATTAAATTATATATTAGTAACTATTTTATTATTAAGGTGAAATATTATTTTTTTTAAATACTTTGTATATAGCAAAAAAATGAATAGTTGTATGAATTTAAGTAGAATATTTTTAAATAATTTGAGAATATGTATATGGTTAGTTATTTAGAGTTCCCTGAATAATATCAATTAACTTATTTAGAGCAAAATAGCCCTGTAAATATTTCCCCATTTAGCTTTAAAATGGTATCTTTGAGTGTTAAAAGGAAGTTTTATGAAGTACAG
>JAITVS010000081.1 GCA_031285685.1 Tannerella sp. | reverse complement strand
AAATCAAAGCCTTCAGAAGTCAGTTCAGGGGAGTAAGGGATATTCCTTTTTTCATTTTTAGGCTGACTAAACTTTTCGCATAAAACTTAGCAACTCCACCGGGGTTTTACATTGAGCCGTTTTTATATTATGTCACCCAAACCTTGTATTTACGTAAAAATAAAGGCTTACAATTTCTTGCAAACCTTTTATTATTAGTGGTCCCACTTGGGCTTGAACCAAGGACCCCCTGATTATGAGTCAGATGCTCTAACCAACTGAGCTATGGGACCAGTCTTTATCCGAAGGTAAATCCTTTAATCGGTGGCAAAGTTAATAAAAAAAAAGTCCCGGACAAAACAATCCGGAACTTTTTTCAGAATATGAAATAAAAAATTTACTTGATCTCCCATGTTTCACCGTTCATCAACATTTCCTGTAGTGTGCGTTCAGGCTTTTTGGCTTTTACCGCTTCAATCTGCTGATGAACCGCTTCGTCATAAGCCGGTGCGTCTACATCACGGATCACTCCCATTGCAACAGGTAGTTCTCCACCCATCATAGCAAGCATGTTATGGAGTGTAACATCTTTTTCATGAGCATCATGCACAAGAATGTGATCCATCGTATAGCCATCCTGGCCAATCGTTACGGCTTTTAATCTCAAACCGTCGAGTATAAGACCCTTATTTTTTTCTTTGCCAAATAGCATTTTCTCTCCGTGACGAAGAAATATAGTACGGTCTGCACGATATTCCCTATCCGCGATATCCAAATGTGTTCCGTTATTGAAAATGACACAATTGACCAGTACTTCAGTAACAGAAGCGCCTTTATGTTTTGCCGAAGCCTCCAGAACATCCGTCAGATTCTGTAAATCAACATCTATAGCACGGGCAAAAAATGTTCCCCTGGCTCCTAATGCCAATTCTGCCGGAATAAACGGGTCCTCCACTGTTCCATAAGGTGAACTTTTTGAAACAAACCCACGAGCTGATGTCGGAGAATACTGTCCCTTAGTCAGTCCGTATATCCTGTTGTTCATCAGGATAATATTTATATCTACATTACGCCTTACCGCATGTATAAAATGATTTCCACCTATTGCAAGGCAATCGCCATCACCTGTTATAAGCCATACATTTAAGTCCGGACGGGCAGTCTTAACACCTGTAGCAATTGCAGCACCACGGCCATGAATCGTATGAAAACCATACGTATTCATATAATAAGGCAGACGTGATGAGCAGCCTATACCCGAAATAACGGCCATTTGATAAGGTGGGACACCAAGCTTTGCCATGGCTTTATGTAAACAATTCAATGTTGCATGATCACCACAACCGGGACACCAGCGTACGTACTGGTCACTTTTATAATCTTTGGCTTCGTATGTTGTATTCATATATATTGGGGAATTATAAAGTTCATAAAGTTTTTATATTTGCATTCACCTTTGTTTGCCACTAATCATCAATCATTTTACTGAATTCTTCGACAAGGCGTCTGACAATAAACGGCTGACCTTTTATACGGTTAAATTTATAAGGGTTAAAGCCATCCACTTTGCTACGAAGATAATTTGCAAACTGACCGTTATTTTGTTCTGCAACAACAATTTTTTTGTATCGTTTCAGGACTTCAGCAGTATTCTTAGGTAACGGACTAATGTAACGGAAGTGAGCCAATGCAACTTTTTTACCATTCGATTGCATAATCTCCATCGCTTCATAAAGATGACCATACGTGCCCCCCCAACCAACAATCAGAAGATCGGCTTCTTTATCACCCAAAACTTCCACTTCGGGTATAACATCTGCTATATTATCAATTTTTGCCTGACGCGTCAGAACCATTTTCTGATGATTCATTGGTTCCGTTGAAATTGAACTTGTATCATAATCCTTTTCCAACCCTCCGATACGATGCGCAAATCCTTCCATCCCCGGAACAGCCCAATAACGGGCAAGAGTATCCTTATCACGACGATATGGTTTCCACGGTACTTCCCCTTTATAATTGCTTACATAATTCGGTTTTATTTCCGGATATTTACTTAAATCGGGAATCTTCCATGCAGATGAACCGTTTGCTATAAAACCATCCGTTAAAAGAACAACAGGTGTCATATATTCAACAGCCAGTTTTCCTGCCCAGAAAGCCATATCGAAACAATCGACCGGTGTAGCGGCCGCCAGCACGACAACAGGACTTTCTCCATTTCTTCCATACAATACCTGCATAAGGTCTGCCTGTTCACTTTTGGTAGGCATTCCTGTCGAAGGACCTCCGCGTTGTACATCCACAATGACCAGGGGTAATTCGGCAATCACCGCCAGGCCGATAGCTTCGCTCTTCAGTGCCAGACCGGGACCTGAGGTTGAGGTCGCACCCAGACAACCTGCAAAACTTGCACCAATGGCAGTACATATACCGGCAATCTCATCTTCCGCCTGCACTGTAATAACTCCAAGATTCTTCTGCTTAGACAATTCTTGCAATATTTCCGTAGCAGGAGTTATCGGATAGCTACCGAGAAACAACTGCAAACCGGACTTCTCAGCCGCAGCTATAAGGCCGTAAGCAACCGCATCATTTCCATTGACCTCTTTATAAAAACCCGGCTCAACTTTCTTACCTTCAATACGGTAAGTAGAAACAGAAGCCTGTATATTGTGGCCATAGTTAAAACCATCGACCAATGCTTTGATATTAGCTTGTGCAATAACCGGTTTTTTAGCAAATTTATTCTGCAGCATTGTCATAGCCGCATCCACAGGACGATCAAACAACCAGCATACAAGGCCCAGTGTAAACATATTTTTACAACGCACCGCCGATTTGTTGTCAAGACCGAATTCCGCTAATCCATCACGGACCATGGTAGATATAGGCGCAGCTACCACCTGTTGAGTTTTTAAACCCAGTTCTTCAAACGGATCATCACTTTTAAATTCGGCTTTCTCAAGATCTCTCTTCTCAAAGGAATCCATATCAATGATTATAACCGAATTCGGCTTTAAATTTCTGACATTTACTTTTAATGCCGCAGGATTCATTGCTACTAACACATCGGCTTTATCGCCCGGCGTGAATATTTTTTTAGATCCCAGATGTACCTGAAATCCTGAAATCCCGCTCAATGAACCCTGTGGAGCTCTGACTTCAGCCGGATAATCGGGAAAAGTTGAGATATCATTTCCGAAGATAGCCGACAGGTTTGAAAAAATTGTGCCGGTTAACTGCATTCCATCACCACTATCACCTGAAAAACGAATCACAATCTGATCCAGTGTTTTAACTCTTGCTTGTTCCGCCATGAAATTCTTTTTTAAGTCTGTTTTATTTTATTAAGGTCAAATTACCGGACAAAGATAGTGTAAATCGAATATACTGACAAATGAAAATAAAAGATTAAAAGCACAGTCATTCATCTAATTTCCGGTTATAAAACCCATTTTCACGTTATCAACGCCTCCAATTTTTCAGTCAGGGTTTCTATATCATCAGTATACATCTGCTCCACATTAAACCGGACTTTAGCCTGTTCATAGAAAGGCCTGCGCATATCAAGATTTTTCCGGATAAAATCAATCAAATCACTTCCGGAGCGATTTTTTAAAACGGGACGTACATTTTTACTCATTTCCAGACGAGCAGCCAGTTCTTCCACCGAGACATCCAGATATACGGTAATTCCCGTTTCATTCATAATAGCCATATTATCACTAAAACAAGGCAACCCGCCTCCGGTAGACACAACGACATTCTCAAATTCAGAAACTTCAAGTAATATACGATGTTCAATATCACGAAAACGTTCTTCTCCTTCAGAAGCAAAGATATCACTTACTTCTTTCCGGTAGCGGTTTTCAATAAAATGATCCGTATCAACATAAGATAAATTCATGCGGCATGCTAATGACTTACCAAGTGTAGTTTTGCCCGCTCCCATATAGCCAATAAGGAAAATACGCATATTCGGATTCTTGTTTTATCAGAGGACAAAGATATGAATTATCATCTTATTTATCAATCATGAGATATAGATTTCGTCTCAATAACAAAAACAAATAAATATTTTGTATTGCTTCCGGCTTACGCTATATTTGCACCTGTTTCAGCATAAAAGTGAATGACAAAAAAGACAAAACAGAAGTATTACGTTGTATGGAAAGGGGTTAATCCGGGCATTTACAATATCTGGACGGATTGTCAACTCCAGATCAAAGGATACGAAGGTGCATTATATAAATCATTTGAATCACAGGAAGAAGCATTAAAAGCTTTGAATGAGGCTCCTTCAAACTACATCGGCAATACTGCAAATAAAAATAAACCCCTGACAATAAACGGAAAACCACCCTACATACAGGAAAGTCTCGCTGTCGATGCCGCCTGTAGCGGTAATCCGGGCAATATGGAATACCGGGGTGTTTATGTAGGAACGGGACAGGAAATCTTCCACATAGGTCCTATGGCGCAAGGAACCAACAATATCGGAGAATTTTTAGCCTTGGTACACGGATTAGCCTATTTCAAGAAAATCGGATGCGAAATGCCAATCTATTCCGATAGTCGCAATGCCATACTCTGGGTACAACAAAAGAAATGTAAGACAAAGCTCGAACGCACCACCATCAATGAACCTATATTCAACCTGATAGAACGCGCCGAAAAGTGGCTGCGCGAAAATACCTACCCAACACGGATCCTTAAATGGGAAACATCCGAATGGGGAGAAATCCCCGCGGATTTCGGCCGGAAATAATGGGTTCCAGATCCTGTTATTTACTTTTCTTTATCTGTCCAAAAACTTTCACCGACTTATACCTGCGCCAAATATTCACTTTTCTTTCTTTCGGAACCCCATGACGTGCTATATAATCATGTACAGCCTCCAGCATATTGCGGCATACACCGCCTGTATTATACGGATCATAATTCTCTATCACCCATTTACGCTTCTCTTTATAAAGTGGATCATTCAACACTTTATCGAAAGCACCTGGCAGTTCTGCAGCATCATTTATATCCAGCCAGAACTGATCCTTAGCAACCGCCTTATAGGTTATAACGGGTTTATCTAACAGCAAAAACTCATAAATGGTAGAAGATGTATCACTGATCATGACATCTGCCATTATCTGATATTTTGTGACATTATGATCATCAACCCACAGGATATCATTATTTTCAGCAGCAAGAGCTTTATATTCGTCAACCCACTCCCGTTTTGTCAAAGGGTGTAGCTTCAACAATATCAGCACATCACGCTGTTTTGAGAGATTGAGCAAACCTTCTTTTATGAAGGGAACAGAGGTCAGAGACGGAGAAAATGTCGGCGCATACAGTACAAGATATTTTTTGTTATGCGCGGAAAGCAACTCGTTCTTCTCTTTATCAAAGGAATGCAGATGATGATATATCCAGTCCTGCCTTGACCAGCCGGTCTCTTTTACTTCAAAATCTTTATATTTTTTTGCTAACGCTTCAAATCCTTTTGTAAAAAAGGGTCCCTGTGTAAGATATATATCTATATATCGCCGTATAACCCAATGATCTTTCTTTTCAGCGGCATAACCATGAAATATTTCAGCCTTTACACCAGATAGGTAATAAGGTACAATATTCCCGGGAACAAAGATTACTTCAGGAGAAAAATCATATATTTCCTGTATGGAATTAGTCCATTTAACCTCCTTTTTCAAAGGAAAATCAGGGATATTACGTTTATCAACAAACCACAATACTTTATATCCGCATTCACCCAGACTAGATATTTCCGATTCCATTGGCTGCAAAATACTAATCGCGTATTTATGCTCACAAAAAAGAACGATTCTTAATCCTTTTCTTACATCCACATCCATATTTTAATGCTTAAATAAGTGCTTTTTGAGCTTCCTCAAAATCTTTCAGGGTGTCTATTTCCATTGAAAACAGATCCGTCGTATCAACTATTTCAAACATTTTCCCTTTCGGAATAAGACGTTCAAATGCTTTTTCATAAAAGACATTTTCCTGTTTTTCACCTTCTATCATTACATCTAATTCATCAAACAAGACCTCGGCATAAGAAGACGAAATTTTCTCTATACCGACAGACTCGCCAATAGCCTTTTCAATACAGCAGGTTTTACTGATTTCCGTTACTTTATTGCCGGAGTCTACAATAATTTTTATTTCTTCTTCCCCAAGAGGATGACGGTTAAGTGCCAAACAATCAGATACAGGATATTCAATCAATGCCGTGATTAATTTTTTATCGAAAAGAATATCACTATCTAACAACAAAAAATCATGATCCTTCATCGATTTTTTTGCCAACCACAAAGAATAGATATTATTAGTCAACTCATATCTTTCATTATTGATAAATCCGACGTTGAGTTCAGGATAAGATTCTGCAACAAAGCCTTCGATTTTTTCGCGAAGAAAACCCGTTATAATCGTGATATCACGAATATCATTCGCCAATAACGCATCTATCGTACGCGCCAAAAAACATTTCCCTCCTATTTCGAGAAGACATTTCGGCATGTTCTCCGTAAGCGGACGAAGGCGGGATGCAGTACCTGCAGCAAGAATAAGGGCCTTCATGGATGGATTGCTTTTTTGATCGTTTCGACCACCGCACGGTTTTGTACAGGCGTACCGATGGTTATACGGATGTGAGAATGAAGCAGCGGTTCGTCCATAAACTTAATCTTATAATTCGTTTGCCCCAGAGCTTCCTGTAAAACATGTTTCAGCTCCTCCGGATATTTGATAAGAATAAAATTTGCGTTGGATTTGTAAACTTTAAATCCCGGTATTGTGCCCAGTTCTTCTTCATACATCTGTCTGTCGGCATTCATGGAGACCGCAATACGACGATAATAATCTTCCGCTTTCAATACGGCGATCCCGATTTCTTCCGAAAGGCGATTATATCCTAAAAATTTAGTACTGTAATTCGTAAATCGCTCCAGCGAAGCGCTCATAAATCCGAAACCGAGACGCAAGCCGGGCAAACCGTAAAATTTAGAAAGCGTCCGTGTGATAATCACGTTCGGATAAGTCTCTATCAGTCGTTTCACATAACTGTTATCCGTAACCACATACGAGGCATACGACTCATCAACTAATACGATCGACGATTTCGGCACAAAAGACAGAATATATTCAATTTCTTCCGCCGTAAGCATATTCCCCGTCGGATTATTCGGAGATGCAAGCAGGATTATTTTAGGCTGTTCTTTTGAAACAACATCTTTCAACTTTTCTATATCATATCTGAAGGTATCCCCGTCTTCATACATCGGATACATCACACTCCGTCCCCTTACCTCGTCCGCAATCGACCGGTAATACCACCAGGAATACTCAGGGATCAGCATCGTCTTGTTTCCGTCTTCTTCTGTAAGGAAAAAGTGAACCACCTGCTTGAGGATGTCCTCCCCTCCATATCCGATCAGGACCTGCGCTTCATCTATACCATACAAAGAAGAGAGATATTCGGAAAATATACTTTTTTTCCCTTCACTGAATATACGTGTATAAAAACAAAGTTTATTTACATCAAAATTTTTTATTACATTTTCAATTTCCGGCGCCGGTGCAAAATTGAATTCATTGCGATCAAGATAATTTATTTTCTGGCTCATTGACATCAAGTCTAAATTTTAGGCGCAAAGGTAAAAAAAGTATTATGATAGACAATAAAATAATCTTGCTTTTGCATATCTGCAATATATCAGACCCGAGACAATTGACTAAACTCCTTGCGTCTTTTCCGCTTGGTAACCAATCGTTTGACAGCCATAAAAAAGAAAGTACAAGGAAATATAAATAAGGATTTCGCTAATTGACCAAGACATGAAAGACGCAAATTGAATCCAAAATCCTCAAATCTAACCCCTTTTAATATAGGAATATACCTCACTTTTGAATTTATACGTAATTCATTGCTGACATTGTCACTATGTACTGTTTCAAGCCACATTCCCTGTTTCGTTTTCACGAAAACAAATGGAAGCTGTTTGATAGCCTTGGCATGATTATAAGAAAGAATTGTTTGCATTTTTGCACTATAAGGTTCCGCTAAAGTCAGAAAATGATTATTTGTATAGCGCATCTTCACTACTAGTCTCTCTTTTTCAAAATATTGGTAACCATATAACCAACTATATATTTTCCCATCATATCCATGCTGTTCCACAGCTTCCTGCAACTTCGCAACAGCATATTTTGACAAAGAATCATCATT
>JAITVS010000064.1 GCA_031285685.1 Tannerella sp. | reverse complement strand
TGGATGCTGGTATACCATGCATTTGAAAACAGATACGTAAATCTGGGACGTCAGACACTGATGGAACCACTGGAATGGACAGCCAATGGCTGGCCGCGTGTTCCAGAAAAGATCCGGACTGACCAGCCGATAAAGAAACCTGTTTCTTCCGAGCGTCAGCCTGATCGGAGAAACCGGTTGGGAGAGTTCAGAATCGGTTTTGACTGGAAATTTTACAAAAATTACGATATCTCCCGGTTTATAGTCGAAAATAATGTATTAACTTTAAAAGCCCAAGGCGATAGTCCGTATACTTCTTCTCCGATGATGTTTGTCGCCGGCCATCATGCCTACGAAATCGAAGTGGAAATAGAAACGGAACCAAACACAACAGCAGGTATAGTTTTGTATTATAACGATCACTTTCTGGTAGGGTCAGGATTCAATAGCGGGAATCGTTATAGCTACCGTTCCGATGGTCCTGCCCGAAGAGGGACACATAAAGATGTGAGCCGTCTTTGGTTGAGACTTCGCAATAATCACCATATAGTGACCGGTACATATAGTTTTGACGGGATTAATTGGGAAAAGGATGATTGGGGCATGGAAGTCTCCGGATATAATCATAACACGCTTCAGGGATTCCAAAGCTTATTGCCGGGAATTTTTGTTTGCGGCGAAGGAATGGCGAAATTCAAAAATTTTAAATATACGGTACTTGATTAGTGCCCGGAAAGATCTTTGAGAATAGTAAACACTGATTTTAAATTTATCTAAAAACAACGATGAAACGATACCCATTTTTAATACTGCAACTAATCTTTTGTATGCAGATCGCGACAGCAAACGATTTTCAACTAATTGCCGACGGAATAGGGGCTAAACTCTATTGTCCGGAGAACAAGCAAGTAGTGGAAACAGCTATTAATATGCTGATTGACGACTCCCGATTAGTCTGTAAAGAACCGTTTGCGATCACTCCGACCATAGAGAAGCGGACAGTTATCATCGGGATACCCGAACAGAACGGAACAATTCGTGATTTGCTCGATGCCGGTAAAATTAAATATTCGGACATAACCGGAAAACAGGAAGCGTTTAAAATCGTACCTGCGGAAATTCAGGGAATGAGTTGTCTGTTTGTGATAGGCAGTGACCCCCGTGGTACGGCATATGGAGTGCTTGAACTATCCCGTTGCATTGGCGTATCTCCATGGGTTTGGTGGGCTGATGTGACGCCTGAAAAGAACGATCATGTCCGTTATGTCGCCGATCATAAAATACATACCCCTACTGTGCGGTATCGCGGAATTTTCCTCAACGACGAAGACTGGGGCTTACTGCCCTGGAGCGACCGTACTTTCGATCCCGGCCATCCGGTTGTGGGAAAAACAAAAGGAGCGATTGGTCCGAAGACATATGCAAAAATATTTGAATTGCTGCTTCGTTTGCGTGCAAATGCCATATGGCCGGCCATGCATGAATGCACGGTTCCGTTTTATCTGGTCGAAGGCAATAAGGAAATAGCCGATAAATACGGCATTGTCGTCGGCACCTCTCATTGTGAACCTTTGATGCGCTGTACGCCGACGGAATGGGATCTTGTGGGATCGGGCGATTACAACTATCTCACCAATAAGGATGCGATACTGTCGTATTGGGCGGAGCGGTTGCAGGAGCTGAAAGATTCGGAAAACATATTTACCATCGGGATGCGTGGCAAGCACGACGGAATGATGCAGGGCGTAAAAGCCGAAGACATTGAAACACACAAGTTTTATCTGTCTCAAATTATTCAGGATCAGCAGGATCTTATTCGGAAATATACAAATCCGGATCCGTCCGAAGTTCCGCAGACTTTTATTCCTTACAAGGAAGTACTGGACGTTTACAATGCCGGACTGAAAGTTCCGGACTATGTTACTTTGATGTGGTGCGACGATAATTACGGCTATATCCGTCATTTTCCGACGATGGAAGAACGATCCCGCAAAGGAGGTAATGGCATTTACTATCATGTATCATACTGGGGACGTCCGCATGATTATTTATGGCTGGCAACCAATCATCCGGCACAGCTGTATACGCAGATGAAACTGGCCTGGGATAAAGGAGCACAGGATATCTGGATCCTGAATGTCGGCGATATTAAACCAGCGGAATATCTTACGGAATTATTTATGGACATGGCGTGGGATATTCACACGATTGAAAACAATGCCGGAGGATTAGACAAACATCTGTCGGACTGGCTTGGGCGTGAGTTCGGCAGCGATAAGGCCGGCGAATTGCTGGACATACAAAACGAATACTACCGTCTGGCATGGATCCGGAAGCCGGAATATATGGGAAATACCCGTACGGAAGAAAGAGACCCGGCTTATAAGGTCGTGACCGATCTGCCATGGAGTAAAGAAGATATATACAAGCGTCTCGAAGATTATCAGAAAATTGAAGATGAGGTAATCCGCTTGTCACCCACCATTTCACCGGAACGGCGGGATGCCTGGTTTCAGCTGATAGAATATCCGGTTCGCGGAGCTTCGGAGATGAACAAAAAGCATCTTTATGGCCAACTGGCGCGTCACAACATTGAAGACTGGACATTGAGCGATCAGGCGTACAATGAAATCGCATTGCTTACTGAAAAATACAATTCCCTTCAAAACGGTAAGTGGCGTTATATGATGGATTTCCGTCCGCGTCTTTTGCCGGTATTCGACAGCATACCGCATATTCCGGCAACAGCTCCGTTAGTCGTAAAGGATGTTCCGCTGTATCTTTTCAATGGAACGGATTATATCCGTTTTGACGGAAACGAACCGCTTTCTCACGGATTGGGTTATCAGCGCAAAGCAATCACAATGCCCGTTAACACAACAGTGGAATATCAGTTTGAGACATCGGGTACAGACTCTATCTGGATAGAAGTCGCATTAGTACCCAATCATCCGGTAAATGGAACAGATCTGCATTATGGCATCATGCTGAATGACGAGCCCGTCAGGTTGGTTGATTTTCATACCGAAGGAAGAAGTGAAGAGTGGAAGCAGAATACTTTATGCAACCAGGCGATCCGTATAACAGGGCATAAGCCGGCCAAACAAGGACAACAAATCCTGAAAATCAAAGCTCCGGACGAAGGTGTTATCATTGATCAGATTAAAATCCGAAACAATTATAAAAAATTATAATTCAAATTCCGTAGTTCCAAATTAGATTTGTATTCTTGTCCGCATGAAGAAAAAATATGTTGGAAAAATTTAAAAATTTAATTTTGCTGTATCTCAAACATTTAGTATTTTTGCGAGCAATGATAGACACTTTGGGTGTGCAGAAAACTCTTTTTGTACATGGTGTGTTTGGAAAGAAACTAAGAGTCTGACATTTAATACATTAATAATTAAAAAGATATGGCAATAGCCTTTGTGATCATCGCGGCAATAATCGTTCTTGTTGTACTTTGGTTTATTGTAACTTACAACAAGTTTGTATCCCAAAATAACCGTGTAAAACAAACCGAAAGCAGTATTTCCGTCATGCTCAAACAGCGAAATGATCTGATTCCAAATCTGGTAGCGGCCGTGCAAAATTACATGGGACACGAAAACGCCACGCTGGTCAAAATTGCCGAACTGCGTACGCAAATGCAACGATCAAGCAACGAACGCGAACAAATGCAATTAGGTGCAGAACTGTCAAAGTCGCTCGCGGACATCAAAGTGGCAGTCGAAAGTTATCCGGAACTAAAGGCTAATCAACATTTTACCCGTCTGATAAACGGTATTGAAGAAATGGAATATCAGTTGCAGGCAGCGCGGCGCACGTTCAATGCGGCTGCAGTCGATTTCAATAATTCTGTTCAAATGTTTCCATCAAACATGGTCGCTTCGATGAAAAATTATCAACCTTACGAATTAATTACCATTCCCGAAGTGGAAAAAGCGAATGTGGATGTAAAAGCGTTGTTTAAAAACTGAACGCTGTGAAAGAAAAAATCAACCAATTACAACGGGAACTTTACGTTACACTCAAACAGGCAGAAAAAAATCGTCGCAAAATCGGGATTTTCCGCGCGATCTGCTACGGTGGCGCACTCGTTTACTTTCTGGGAATGATCGCACTGCAGGTTTTTGTGTATTCAAGTGGCGATACCTCTTTTTTCTACACGCTAAATCCTAATCCTACTTTTTTCGAACGATACAAAATGCTGATAATCATCGCACCGCTTTTCATACTGATCATCATCGGCGGTTTCGGATTGAGTACTTATTACCGGAAATTCACAGAGGCGGAACATCATTCCATTCGGCGAATTATACACGAAATGTTTCCCAATGCAAAATTAGCCCTCCTGCCGTCCGATGTTGCAGCATCGACATTGAACCAAAGCAATTTTTTCGGTGGAGCAGACAGCCATGGGCAATCGTTGGGAATGATTATTTTTGAAAATGGCGGGCGAAAAATTACGTTCCGGGATCTTATTGTTAATAAGGCTCAGCAGGAAAACTGGTTCACGCGATCATACCTCGGCGGTTTCTTTTTGATATTCGAGATCATGTTCAGAGGTCTTTTTTCCAAACGGGTGGAAAATATTGTGAGCCATTTTCGCGGAATCTTTGCCGACGCACAATTAGAGAAGAAAATAAACGGCTCGGTCGTTGTTTTGCCGGACCATCTGGAAAGCCGGCTTGACTATCTGGCTAAAAATATTCAAGCGTTGAAAAATGTGAACGGCAACAAGCTGGTGACTCTCGAAGACGTAGAATTTGAACGATATTTCGCTGTCTATGCAAGCGATGAAATCACGGCACGCTACGTATTAACGCCTGCCATGATGTTGCGAATGACCGAGTTAAAGAAAAAATACAACCGCGACATCATGCTCTCGTTCAACGGCAACCGTTTTTACTTTGCCGTAGCGATGCCCGAAGGTTTTCTCACACTGGGCAGCTCGACACTCGCATCGGGCGAAGCGCTGAAAGATCTCTATGATAACATTGTTACGGCACAAGGAATTTTGAACGATTTAAAATTAAACTAATGATAAACCTAATGAAAAAAACGATTTATTCCATCATTTTAGGCATCGCTATTTGTTTTATTATGCCTTTAGCAATAACAGCTCAAAACACACAAGTACAAGAAGCGAAGAACAAAGCGAAGCAAGTACAAAAAGAAATGGCTGCCGCCCAGGCGCAGCGCGACAGTATTAAACTTGCAACTAAACAGCAACAAGCCCTTTATGATGCGCAAAATAAACGTACGCAACAAATGATATGGCTTTTTGTCGTCGTAGGATTAGGAACTTTCGCTGTTTTCTTTTTTCTAAAAAACAAAAGTACTGTTATGAGTATAATTCGAATTTTTACAGGTGGTTACCGTATAAAAGGCGACATCATGACATTGGAATCAAAAAAAATTCTGACCGGCGCTATTTATGCTGATCAGCAGGGTGCTTACCTCAACACGCTGACTGCCGATATCGGCAATAAACTATATACGATCTTAAGTGACTGGTGGGGTATAAACGACCGGGACAGTGCAATAGAAACGCTTGATTACCTGCGCGACAAAGGGTATGCCTATTATTTCCCAACGGTATACAAGGCGTTTTCGGCTTCTTCCGACCAGGAACGAAAAGACATTATTACGTCTGAAATGACCACACAGGAGGATGCGGAAAAAGCCTATGCACAAACACATAATTTATTGGAATCTGTAGATTCGCTTAAAAAACTAAAATTAATAGAAGAAACAGATGATATTGAAAAATACGGTGTGGTAGGTTGGGATGCCGGTCGGCTGATATTCATTGCCCGTCTGTGTTACGATGCCAAATACATTGACGAGGAGGAGGCATGGATATACATTGATGCTGCTTACGCACAAGCGCAAAAAGCTTTCAAATCATGGGATGAGTTAGCAAAAAGCTATGTAATCGGCCGTTTTATCTGGAATGGTAAAAGCGCCGACGACGGCATTCAGCATTTTGCCGACGATTTGGTGAATAAACCAAATAGCCCATGGAAACAAGTCGCATGGCGTAGTTAATTTGAAACCCGCACAAAATGTTACAATTGCTGTAAATATAAATTTATGAAACGGATTATCTTTATTACAGGCGGACAAAGATCAGGAAAAAGCAGTTATGCGGAAAAAACGGCTCTGTCTTTGTCCGATAATCCTGTATATCTGGCTACCGCACGGATATGGGATGAAGAGTTTCACACCCGTGTAGTACGGCATCAGGAATCAAGAGGTCTGCAATGGACAAATATAGAGGAGGAAAAAGAGCTGAGCCGCCACATTCTCGACGGACGTGTCGTCGTTGTTGATTGTGTAACATTGTGGTGTACAAATTTTTTCTTCGACCTGCAATCGAATGTAGAGCAGTCGTTAGAGGCCGTCAAGGCTGAATTCGACCGTTTCACATCGCAGGATGCAACATTTATCTTTGTAACGAACGAAATAGGACTTGGTGAAGTTTCCGAAAACGAATTACAACGTAAATTTACCGACCTTCAGGGATGGGCTAACCAGTATATAGCCTCTAAGGCCGATGAAGTTATTCTGATGGTCAGCGGTATCCCGGTAAAAATTAAATAAAACTTGTTGGTATTATTATGTAAAAACAAAGTAGAGCCGCAAACTCAGCCTAATGCTACATCAAGAACCATCATTAACACAAATCCCAATGCCACGCCAATGGTGCCCATATTGGAATGCGCACCGTCCTGAGCCTCGGGGATAAGTTCTTCTACAACGACATAGATCATAGCGCCAGCGGCAAAAGCCAGTAAATAAGGCAGTATAGGCAGGGTAATCTGTATAAGTAAAATCGTAATAACTCCGGCTATAGGCTCTACGATACCGGAAAGTGCTCCACCCATAAAAGCCTTCATCCGTGATTGTCCGGCAGCCCTCAAAGGCATTGATATAATAGCTCCTTCCGGAAAGTTTTGTATGGCAATACCGATAGAAAGCACCATCGCACTTGCTACAGACATGTTCGGAACCCCTTCCATCATTCCGGCAAAAACGACCCCTACGGCCATACCCTCCGGAATATTATGGAGCGTAACAGCAAAAATAAACATGGTCGTTTTTTTGAGTTTCGACTTAACACCTTCCGGTTTATCGGAGTGAAGATGAAGATGGGGGATCAGACTATCCAGCAACAACAAAAACGCCATCCCTGCCAAAAATCCTACCGCTGCGGGCATCCATGTAAAAGTAACCCCCTGTTCTTGGGCCATATCAATTGAAGGGATAAGAAGCGACCATACCGATGCCGCAACCATCACTCCCGAAGCAAAGCCTAACAGCAATTTTTGCAGACGTGGAGTAATATCGTTTTTAAGCAAAAAAACCATGGCAGATCCCAAAGTAGTACCAATAAATGGAATAAGAAGTCCTATCGCTATTGTATCTATAAAATTCAACATTTCGTCTTTATTACTTTTTATCTATTTACAGATTTTTCGCTCAATAAAAAATCAAGTAGATCTGCAAATTTAGTTTATATTAATGATTGCTGCAAAATTTGAGTTATCTATTTATTTCTGATGAGATTAGCCTACACTTTAGTAACATTCCTTTTTAAATAACCCATAGCCCTGTTTCATTTAAAAAGAGTCCTCCCTATCCCATGGTATAGCAATAAAAACAAACCTGTTCATTTTGCATTTCTTTCGGCTTGCACTATCTTTATTCAAAACATGAAGATAGGCGGCGCCTTGGTAATGAAAACAAACAAGTTTGTTTTGCATTTCTCTCGGCTTGCACTATCTTTGCACGAATAAAAATAGGTTACAATGAAACATTTTCAGATTTATAACCCTGAAGAAAAAATAAAGGAAAAACTACAACATAAAATAGACAACCTGACTAAACCCAAAGGCTCTCTCGGCAGACTCGAGGAAGTTGCCTTACAGGTAGGATTTATACAACAAACCCTCACCCCCAAACTAAACAATCCGCATAATGTCATTTTTGCGGCCGACCATGGGATAACAGACGAGAATGTGAGTGTATCACCCAAAGAAGTAACCTGGCAACAATGCATCCATTTTCTGAAAAGTAACGGAGGCGGAATAAATTTTCTTTGTCGTCAACATGGATTTATTCTTAAAGTCGTTGATGCCGGTGTCGACTATGACTTCCCTTCGGATATCGGAATAGTTGACATGAAAATACGTAAGGGAACGCGAAATTATGTACACGAAGCGGCTATGACCACAGAAGAGATGGAGCTCTGCATTGATCGTGGTGCAGCTGTTGTCCGTAAAATAAACGAAGCCGGATGTAACATTATCAGTTTCGGAGAAATGGGAATCGGTAATACATCTTCATCCTCGCTTTGGATGACCTGCCTGACAAATATCCCTTTGTTGCAGTGTGTCGGAGCAGGTGCAGGGCTTAACAACGAGGGTGTACGGCATAAATATCAAGTACTGAAAAAAGCATTGGACAATTACCACGGAGATCGCTCCGTAAATGATATAATGCGTTATTTTGGCGGTTACGAAATGGTAATGGCCGTAGGGGGCATGTTACAGGCTGCGGAATTAAATATGATTATTCTGATTGACGGTTTCATCATGACAAACTGTATATTAGCCGCATCACATCTCTATCCGGAAGTTCTATCCTATGCCGTTTTCGGACATTGTGGGGATGAGGCCGGACATAGCCTTCTGTTGGAAGCGCTAAACGCACGCCCGTTGCTCAATCTCGGAATGCGGCTCGGAGAAGGTACCGGAGCTATATGTGCATTCCCCATCCTTGATTCTGCTGTACGTATGATTAATGAGATGAACTCTTTTGAGGGTGGTAAAGTGACAAAATATTTCTAAAAAAGAATGAATGACATCATAGCAACATTTATGTTCTTTACGCGCCTACCCTTGTGGCGTATCAGCAAAGTTCCGGCAGACAGTTTCAAACGCATCGTTGCCTATTGGCCATTGACCGGTTTGCTAACAGGGGGGGTGATGACTGCAGTTTATCTTCTGGCAATTTACCTTCATTTTCATGCGATAACGGCTGTTTTATTCGCATTTATAAGCCGTTTACTATTAACCGGAGCATTACATGAAGACGGACTGGCCGATTTTTTTGATGGTTTCGGAGGAGGACATACGCGCGAACAGGTATTGTCAATAATGAAAGATTCGCATACAGGCAGTTATGGTGTACTCGGATTGATTCTTTACATCTTTCTATGGGTAAGTTCCGTATTCATACTGACGCAACAATTCAATGGCGGGGAATATATCATTTTCTTTACATGCGACATATGGAGCAAATGGTGTGCTTCTCAGATCGTAAATCGATTACCTTATGCCCGTAAAGAAGAAGATAGCAAAATAAAAAAGACTTATGACAGAATGTCTCCGGGAAGATTTATTACCGGATTTATATTCGGAATTTTGCCTTTTATCTGTATGCTGGTTTCAAACTTTTGCGGATATCAACCGGAAATAACTGATATTACAACACAAGCTGCGACAATCACAACAGAACATAACGCACTGTCAAACGTCAGCTCTGCAACACTCATAATGATAGTCGGTGCCATTATGCCATTTATAATAATGCTGCTACTCGCAGGATATATGAGACGGCGCATTCAGGGATATACAGGCGATTGTTGCGGAGCAATGTTCCTTTTATGCGAATTATCCTACTTACTAATATTGATTTGTTTATGGAAATTTATTTGATACGGCATACATCCGTGGATGTTCCGCAAGGTGTCTGTTACGGACAAACCGATGTGCCCTTAAAACCGTCATTCGAAGAAGAAGCTGCCATTATAAAAAAACAGCTCCTTCCGGTATCGTTTGATGCCGTTTATACAAGTCCTCTCAGCCGTTGCACACGATTGGCAACATATTGTGGATATCCGAATGCAGAACGCGACGAACGGCTGAAAGAAATGTTCATGGGTGACTGGGAAATGCAGGTTTTCGACGAAATAAACGATCCGCAACTACAGGAGTGGTACGATAATTACCTACATGTCCCAACCCGGAACGGAGAGTCTTATCAGGATTTACTCGCACGCGTATCATCGTTCTTCAAAGAACTTGTAATTCATGCGAAAAAAAACAATCACCAAAAAATTGCTGTATTTGCTCACGGAGGTGTTCTTCTATGCGCACAGATATACGTAGGTGTCATCGCCCCGACAAACGCCCTCCAAAAACTCCCTTCCTACGGCGAAATCATCCGCATCTCAACCTGATGATTTCATTATTTTGTAAACTAATCCCATATCGACATGTTGTCTGATATGGGCAGCTAATTTATCATATTGTTCCTCTTTGAAGACGGCATAGTTGAAGGTTGTTTTTGACGAGGCTTTTTCAAGGAAAGGTTGCAGTAGAAAATCGATTACGGGGGCATTGTCTAAAATGCCATGAAGATACGTTCCGACACAACGATTGCTAACAAAACAACCGTTTTTTGAAGCATCGAACAACATTTCTCCGCTTGCTTCGAGATGTGTTGTTTCGGGATTATTTGAGATACCATCCTCTTCACCCACAATATAGGTAAACGGCAAAGCTTTTGCTTCAGGCAGAAATGATGTTTCGCCCATGTGTATTTCATAACCGCGACAAAGATTATTAGCGTCGCGTCCAGAGTCGTCAGAAGAGTGGTTTGCCAAAGAGTGCAGGTCTTGATAATCATTGCCAACCGCCATACGGAATGTCACCTGCCTGGTTACCTTTTCTTTTGTCAGACGGGTAGTAACAGGTAATAATCCTAATCCCGGCAGGCGGTCGATGTCACCTTCTACATGGTCGGGATCACACACCTCCATGCCCATCATCTGATATCCGCCGCAGATACCCATAACAGTCGCACCATCGCGATGAGCCTGCATAACAGCCTGTGCAACACCATTGCGCCTCAATTCATAAAGGTCATCTAACGTATTTTTTGTTCCGGGAATCAGGATAATATCTGCTTTCTGCAATTCATCTGTGTTGTTCGTATAAAAAAGATGCACCCGTTCATCACGTTCCAGCACATTGAAATCTGTAAAATTACTCATATGACGCAACAATACGACAGCAATATTTATCTTACCCTGCATCGCATCAAGCTTTTTCGTTTTTAGCATCACACTGTCTTCTTCCTCGATATAAATATCTTTGTAATAAGGCACTACGCCAACCACCGGAACACCACATAAATCTTCAATCATCTTTACCCTGTCGGTAAATAGGTTCATGTCTCCCCGGAATTTATTGATAAGAATGCCCTTGATACGGCGGCGATCTTCTTCCGTCTGCAACATCACCGAACCGTAAACACTTGCAAATACCCCGCCGCGGTCAATATCCGCAACAAGTATCACTGCCGCATCCGCATGACACGCCATCGGCAGATTGACCAGATCCACTTTCCGCAAATTCAGTTCCGAAATACTTCCGGCACCCTCCATCACAATCGGATTATAACGTTCTGCGAGACGATCATAGGCTGCATTCACCTCTTTCACCAGTTCCGCCCTACCCTCTTCACGAAAATAAGTTTGCGCACTTTGGTTCCCTATCGGACGACCATTCAGAACTACTTGTGATGTACAGTCTCCCGACGGCTTCAAAAGCAGCGGATTCATATCCGTATGGCACGACACACCCGCAGCTTCGGCTTGCACAGCCTGTGCCCGTCCAAGTTCCAATCCCTCGGACGTAACATACGAATTCAATGCCATGTTCTGCGCCTTAAATGGAGCCGGATGATATCCATCCTGCCTAAAAATACGACAGAATGCCGCCGCTATCACACTTTTCCCAACATCACTCCCCGTCCCCGCAAACATTACGGAACGAAGTTTCTCGGATTTATTTTTGTCCATCAGAAGAATTCTATTTTTGCAACAAATACTACATTTTTGTTATAGCCAATATTTCGTACAAAAATAGTATATTTCCTTCGATGAACGAAATTTTACGTTCATTCCCTCATCTTATATTATTTGACAATAACTTTATGAGTATAAGATCTTTTTATTGTTTGAACAGTCAGAAATGCTTTTACGGAAATGGATGCTGTCAACTCGTTCGTTTTCTGCCGGGAAACTACTATTCAATGTACCAGCACTTTATATGACATATTGCCAATCGTAACAATATAAAAACCTTTGGATAGTGGTATTGTTTGACTTCCTGCACTAACTATTTCTTTTTTTACCAAACCTCCTGAAAAAGTATAAATGCTGACCGGCAAGGTTTTTTCCGTATTCACAATAATACCGCCCTGTGTACCATAAACTTTCGGCGCATTTTGCCCAATCAACGGATTAGCTACAATCGGACTCCCATCTTTACAATAGGAAAATTTCTCAATTGCTACAACATCATAGATTGGTGGGAATACCGTAGCATCATTCGGGGTATAATAAATAATGTCAGTGCAATAACCGTCATCCTGGAATTTATATTCGATCGTCTTTATTTCATTTACATATTCCTCATATCCGGTATTCGTATATTTATATTCGACAACATCCGACTCTTTATTTCCCTGATCCGCTCCGGACGTCAGAGTCGGGAGAAGATACTCGGAATGTGTTATTTTTATCAATCGGTTCTGAGCATCAAAGACATATTGTGTGATAGTTTGATCAGTTGTTCCAAAATATTCAATTGTTCTATAAACGTTTTCATCATCGAAATAAAAAACAAGAATCGAGTCGTTTTTCGTATAAATCGTATTGTATGTAACAGATTCCGAATTTAAATAGGGTTTAAGCTCATAATCGTATTTAATGGTATCATTAATTACTACATTTTTCACTCCGTCCCGATTTCTGTATGTAATGACCTGAGATATTCTTTCATCATCATACACAAACTTCCTTTCTTCAACATCAAAATCCTCATTTTTTTGAGCAGGAAAGGTTGATGAAGAAAAAACAAGTTTTCCGTCATCCGAATATTTCTTAACATATTCGTCAAATCCTTCAACTTCGGAACTTTCATCATAGTATCTCAACGTATCACTCAAACCATCCGTACTGTTCTTTACCAATATATAACTTGAGATTGCCAAATAGACGCCCGGAGATTCATCTGCAAGTGTCGCTTTATAAGAGGTCGTATGAAATCGTTCGTTTCCGTAAAAAATATACGAGATGCTGTCCACGCCCTCGTAACGCAGTTCATTAAATTCACCGTTAAACGGAGATGTCTGGCCTTGCAGATAGGTGTACTTTTTCTGTGCCGAAATGTTGATAAACACAAGTACAATCGAACTGAATAATAGTAATAATTTTTTCATGTGCATTTTTTTAGATGATTATTTTTTGTGAGTAAGTATATCCTCCGGATGTGATGTAAACGATGTAAATGCCTTGTGGTAATCCGTTTAAAGAAATAGTTGCTTTGTCACGGTTGTCTTTACGTTGTACGACAAGCATACCATGCATATTGTAGATAGTCGTGTCAAATAAAACATCATCTTCTAATGATACGTGCAGTTGGCTATTCGTACAAACAATACAGACTTTAGGAGTCATGTCGGGAATATTTTCGTTTGCAACAATAATATTTCCATTTTCGTCAGAAATCTTCGGATTATAGTATATTAACGTGAGTTCGAAATAAGAATTAGAACAAGCATAGTTGTTTATCATCAATATAATCCACTTTGATAGTCGGTTTCTTGGGCAAGAAGCTATATGCCAGAAGTCCTGCTATCAGATT
>JAITVS010000001.1 GCA_031285685.1 Tannerella sp. | reverse complement strand
ATGTATGCACCGGTGGTTATGTGCCTTACGGGTGGCAGTTCAGGGGAGAGGATTGTTATGTCCCTTCCGACCGGAAATTCAGACTCAATTGCTTTGGTATAATCGATCGAGACTCCAATTATGACGGGTTTACCACTACAGAATCCATCAACTCGGAGAAAATCATCGAGTATCTTGATGGCTTGTCGCTTCGCATCAGTAGGAAAACCCTTGTCGTCCTTGATAACGCGAGGATTCACCGGGCAAGGAAAGTCATGAGCCATCGAAGGCTTTGGGAGAAGAGAGGACTTTTCATCTTTTTTCTTCCTCCGTACTCGCCCCATCTCAACCTGGCCGAAACGCTTTGGAGAATACTCAAGGGGAAGTGGATAAAGCCACAGGATTACATTAGCAAAGAGAATCTGTTCTACGCGGCAAACAGAGCATTGGCTAATGTGGGAAAAAGCTTGTATGTCAATTTTAAAAATCATGCAGCTTAATTATCAGGACTTACTTATATCGCTAAAACTATAACGCTTATGAAAAAGAAATTTACAAATTTGATTAGTTGCTGCTTTGTACTCCTCCTGCTTAGCAGCGGAACTGTCTGGGGACAGACATGGACGCAGTGGGCTGGGGCTGCGTGTCATGATATGGTATGGACAGCTCCCTCTTGTAACATTATTGTAATGGATGGTACAGCGTCTATGACATTTTATCGCTGGACATCGAATCCTTTGGCTACACATTCGTGGACATCTGGTACTTCTTCCAATTGTTCAGGTCCTACTACGGAATGGGAAAGCCGTTTGGTTTATGATGATTCATCAAACCCTGCAACTTGGTACTATGAAACACGTTCGCGAACACGTACTTGTAACTTTAATAATCCTGGTTATAGTTGGGGTTCTTATGGTTCTTGGAGTAGTTGGACTAATTCTGGATCAGTCAATTTTCCTAATACATCATCAACATCTTATCATGAAGGTAGAACATGGTATTCAGGAGCTTGGCATTATGGGCATTCTCCTCATGATCACACAACGGGTACCTATAGTAATTTAATATTTAATTTACCGTCTGTAGTTACTTCGGTTAATTTTCGTTCTCCTAAATGGACACATGGTTTTGTGGATTATACAATATCATGGTCAGGAAATGTGCCTTCTTATAGTACTGCTCCAACAACATATTCTTCCGGAAATTTACCATATGGAACTATGAATTCAAATGGATCAGAGTTGCGTTTTACCGGATCAGCAGATCAAATTACAGCAGCCGGAACTACTTTAACAACTGCAACGCTGAATCTGCCGAATAAAATCTGGTTTGATCAATTGTGGAATGGTAATTATAATGGGGTTACTATAGGTGGTTGGAATCCTGTTACACAAGGTGTTCAGAGTGGACAGACTTTAGGGTTCTGGCATGGATATAATGGAACTAATATAACCGTAAATAATGGTATATTGCTATTAGGAGAGGATGCTTCTTGTCCGGATCAGAAATTTAGTATTACATCATCTTCGCTTGTAACTGTAGATGCTTATAATACGAATGGCGCTCCGGCATTATGTGTTGCTATGCCTACAGTTGTAACATATAATCCGGTAAGTGGTGGTCAGCCTACAGTAGCAGGAAATACGTTGAATATTACAAATACTAACGGTGGTTGTAATCAGGTTGACTTTTGTTCTTTCTTTAATCCGGGTTTTACTGGAAATGGCGTATTGTTAATAAATCCGAATGTAACTAATTTTAAGGCTGGTGCAACATTTACTACTGCGCAACTTGGAAATATTAATATCTTTTCAACGAAAATCACAACTACGGGTGATTTTCTCTATACATCCACACGAACTGCTGGAGATTTGGACATCAAAATAACAACTCCGCAAACTCCAAATTGTGATGATTGTGGATACTTTAGTGTTTCGAATAATTTTACGACAAATATTTCTGCTGCAACAGGGGGGAAAATATCCATTACAGATGATACTCCTGGTACACAAGGTCATGTATATATTGGAGGTAATTTAACACACACAGGATCAACAGGTACAGATCTTACTTATACTACTGATGTTGATAATTCTATCAATGTGGTAGGGACTACTACTTTAACAGCTAACAGAGATGACATAACTTTTAATTCTAGTGAAAGTTGGATTAAATTTGAAGATGATTTTACTTATATAGGAGGAAGCGCTTCTCCGACTGCAGCAAGTGATTTAGCTGTTCATGCATATGGAAATCCGTGTGTCACGAATACTTGTGGCTTTACAGGCGGTTATGTTTGGTTTGTAGGAGATGTTTTAACTCTAAACGAAACTAATGGAACAGTATCAGTAAAATCAGAATCGCATTATGTTAGAATGGATAACGGTTTTGCTCATACGGGTATTGATGGTGATATGCTTGTGGATGGAGAAACCCGTGTGGATATATGGGGTTCTACAGGTACGCCTGCTGCCGGTGTGGGTATTAAAAGAAACGGGATTGGTAATGATCGGATCATTTCCGGTTCGGGCCATATCATGATACAGGATAAGCTGACTTATAACCAAACCGTTGCTGCTCCGGCGGGTAGCGGGTTAACTGTGCGGGCTACGGGAGGCATATGTGCTTTGGAATGTGGCGCCCATGTCGGCGGAGCTGTATGGATAATCGGCGATGTTACAACAACCAATACTGGAAAAGGTTATACGAACATTATATCTGATAACCATTATGTTAATCTTGTGAAAGGTATTAGCCATGTGGGTACGGGAGGAGATCTGCTTGTTAAGGGTGAGACCCGTGTGGATATTCTGGGTGCACACACTGCTGCCGGTAAAGGTATTTTGATTAAAAGAGACAGTACCGGAGGAAGCGATAAAATTGCTGCTCACAGGGGTCATATCTTTGTAGAAAATGATATAGAATATACTCAGCTTGCCGCAAATGATATGGGTAATTTGGGTTCTTTCGGCATTATTGCAAGTGGTGCTTGTCTTGAAACAGAAGAATGTATTACAACTGGAGATACGATTGTTGATGGGTTTGTATGGTTGCATGGTAGTGCTTTGAACATTACAAATCAGGATAACGGATCTACCAAAATCAAGTCTGATAAACACTATGTGCAGATTGATGGAACATTCGATTATACAGGTGAAGCAAGGAGGCGTACTTATAACGGAGTAGGCGATACTTTGAACAATACTACTTTATTGGTATATGGTAATACAGGAATAGATGTGCTTGGTGCTACGACGATATCGATGGATAGTGTAGGACAGGCTACATTCCTGTCCACCAACGGACATATTCATTTTGCAAACACATTCGACTTTATTCAGAATGATATGTTTGATGATAATGGAACGTTTAATGGCTTGAGTGTTATTGCACAAGGTGCCGGTTGTGGTAATCTTGATTGTCATGGTCGTCCGGGCTATGGTTATGTCTGGATGGAACAGCCTGTAACAACAACTTCACTGGAACATGGCCGCACGGAATTTGTTTCTGTGAATCATAATGTGATTATGGACCAGACCCTCACTCATAACAGTAAAGCGGAAGGTAATCTGGATGTGATTGCAGGTGGTGACTGTACTTCTGATTGTGCGATTGCCCAGAATATATTGCCATGGACATATAATCCGTTTAGCCAAAATAATTTGTATTGCTACACCCATCTTGGTGGTAATCCGATGGGAGGGTCTTCTACTGAAAAGATTGCTTCTTATCTGGAACAATTCCATAATCAAACTGTTGATTTCGCTCATGAAGGTCGTGGATATATACATATCGGTGATGCTGTGAAAGTGGATCTGGATTCAATTGGTAATGCAACATTCCAGTCTAAAGCTGATATCGTACAGTTTGACAGGACGTTTGATTTCAATACGCAAACCGGAGAAATGGGTGACTTGTATGTAGACGGTCACCTGGGTGTTCGTTCAATAGGTGCTGTGAAGACTAATAATCCAACGTTCTCATCTCTGGATGTATATGGAAATCCAATAGATCATGATGATTATAAAGCTCATCCGGGTAATTATAATACTGTAAATGATACTTATCAGGATCCGACGGATAGTGCTTCTACACCACCTAGCAATTCGGCAACACCATATGATGGTAGCGGTAATGTACGCTATAATTCGGAAGCAGGATTTGTTGATTTTCTGAGTACGTTTACTCATGAAGCATTGGAAGATAGCAGCCGTTTGGATATTGAAGGATTTACACGTGTAAAATTCGGTGATGACGTGAAAATCACAATGAGTATGGCAAATGATACAACGCTTGGTGAAACATTTATCTATTCGGATGGTGGTTTTATTGATTTCTGGAAGAAGCTGGATTATACAAGCCGTGATGCTGATTTACGTATCTGGGCGAAAGGTCCCGGACTTTTAGCTCCTTCATGTATTGACAGTGTACCTTGTACACCTGACGGTCATATCCGTTTCTTTGGGGATGTAATGATTGATTATACGGCACAAACAGCATTGAGTCCCGAAGGACGTACCTGGATTAAGTCTTATAATGATGATATATTCCTGGATCAAATGAATTTCACATATAAGAATACAACAGGTCCGTGGAACGGAATGTTCTGGATGCAGGCAGGCCAGGATATTTTCGGTCGTGAAAAAGGAAAAGATATTCTATTTACACATCCGGGAGAAAAGAGTATTGTATGGGAAGCTCAGGGAAGTATCCGTACACAACAAAATCTGACTTTCGACCGTAAAGATGCCAAAGCCGGAAATGTAATACTGAAAGCTGGTTATGATTATACTTCAGGTGTTCAGGGTTCTACAAGCGTATACGATATAGATGTACATGGCAAGGATAATCCGGTATCTAATCTTGACTGGCATCTTTCATCAATCGGTCGGACTTGTCCTCCGCAGAATTATACACATCGCTTGAGTTGTGATGAAACCGGAAATTCACGTCCGGCAGATTTCGGTGGTGATATCTGGTTCCAGGGTAATACTACATTTGATTTGAGCCAGGTTGTTAAAATGGAAGCCGCCGACAGTGCAATCAGCGTATTGGTTCGCGCAATGAACTCTGTTTATGTAGATTCGAATTTGGTATATACACAAAATCAGGAGGATAGCGTTGTTTCAGGTAAATGGAATGATAAAGCTGGTTATTTCCATATGTTTGCCGAAACAGGAAATATTGAAGCGATCAATGCACCTCTTACTTCTGTGAATATGACAATCAGTGAAACAAATAATTCTTCAGATATTCGTTTCCAGGCAGGAAATAATCCGCATACACTTAGCTTGTGTGATCACCGTACGCCTCTCACGGACTTCTTCTGCAACGCTCATTCACAATGGGATGGAAATATCCTGTTTAACAAGCCGCTGAATGTATTGAGCGAAGGTAAAGGAGCTACGACATTATCTGCTGAACGTGATATCGAAACACAGGTGGATGCTCCGTTTACATTTACATATAATAACGATACGATCATGCAGCCGCTGCTTCTTACTGCAGGGCGCCATATCGAAACACATAAGATGATGAGAATCAATTATCCTCATACGACTGTCGGTACTCCGAATATCGATCAAATTACATTGCAGGCCGGTCGTCTGTTGGATGACGAAACAACTTGTGATAATTATTTGTGTAAGATAATTGAGCAGGGTTCTTCTTTGACGGAAAAAGATAATCCGAAAACTTTAGGTTCTGACGAAGATCCTTTTGAACCGAATTATGGTTATGAAAATGATTTTTCAAAAGGTGGCCTTGGACACGGAAGTATCCTTCTGTTCGACTCACTCGAATTTAACTATAACGGAAAAGGAACGATCCGGATGACGGCTCTGAATGGAAACATCGAGTCTGATCCTTATCTGCATCGTGATAATCAAAACAGAAATACTCCTCCTGATCCCGGTTTTAATCCTGATGACAGAGGGTATGATTCCGAAGATAATGTACATCATGCTCAGATCACATTCAATCATGGCGGAACAGGCGTTACACGTCTTGAAGCGATTGATATCAAATTGCATGATAAGCTTGCATATTATGCGATCCAGCATGCAAATGATTCTAACGGACAATTTTATATGGCTGCGTTCGATTCAATCCTGACACGTAATATTGAATATCGTAACCATCTGGATTCCGGTAGTGTGTTTATCACAACGGATAAGTACAAATTTGTGGGCTCAGGTAATGATTGCGGTCAGTATTATACGGCTTTAGGCGGGCCTGGTATTCATCAGGGACATATCGTACTGGGATACGGAGCTGATTGTTCGGATGTGAACTATAACGACAGTATTATCTTTGACTTTAACAGTACTGCCCTCAACAATAATACAACAGGCGCTAACCTGTTTATCAAGGCCGGATATACCGGATTCACCAGGAATACGGTTACGGGAAAAGGAGCAAGCAGTAAACTGTTCAGTAATCGTCCGGAAGATAAGGATAAAGCGTATGGCGGTAATATTACCTTCGATTTCATGAAGATAAACATGGCGAAAGGTAATGCTACTTCCGGTGGTTATACCGAAATAAGCACTCCGAACGGAAATATCTGGGGTAAGGATTCGCTACAGTATCATGGTATAAACGGTCATCTTTCGGTTGATGCAGGTCTTGGTTCGCTGGACGACACGATTCGCGCCGTACGTTGGAGCGGATTTGCAGATGATTTTGGAGCCGGTTCGGAAAAGACATTGAATACACAGGTGCCTTATACTTGTGATGAACCGGGCGAATGGCGTACGGGTAATATCATGATGAAGGGCGGTTCGCTGAACTTCCATGATGTGACGGTTCCGGGTAATGTCGGAACAGGTAATGCCGTGTTCCGTACACGTCAGGGATTTATCGATACCTATGATGCGTTTACGGTAGACAGTATGAGCGGACACCTGTTGAAATATGCAGGAACACTGAACAGCTCTACGGAAAAAACAAACCAATGGGGTGACGTCAGTGAACGCGATTTCTCTTATACCCCGGTAGAAAAGAGCGGTAGCGTATACTTCGGCGCTGATGATAACATCATGATGAACTACGGTTACAGCAATGATGAACAAGTAGCTGCTGACGGTTATATTTACGGAGGCGTAGGACAGTATCCGGTCGGATTAAAATCCGGAAATTTCACTGCGTTGGCAGAGCAATATAATCCTTATTACTGGACAACGTATATGAATCCGTCGAATGGTTTTGACATTTGTCGTGCGATCTATAATGTAAACGAAGACGGTTACATGTGGTACCGTCATTCCGAATGGCCGCGTATACTTCACAGAATGTACAGAGGATGCGAAGATTCACACACATCTCATTGTTCGGGTTTTGCTGGACAGTGTGAGACGGTTGATAACTTTGCACGTCCTTTGATGTTCAACTTTGCTTATGATGCTGCCGGAACTTTTATCAAATCGGGAGGTCTTGGTATCGTTGCTACGAACTATGTCGATATGTTTACCGAGTTTACTTATTTCGGTGGTAAGGGTAGCGGTATGGCGTCCGTACCGGGAATGACTACGCTTCATGGCGAACCGGTAGCAGGTTATGGCTTGTATATGAAATCGTTGTTCACCGGACAGAATGTTGAAAAACGTCGTGCTACATGTGAAGATTGCGGTGATGCCAACAATTATCCGATTGGTGGAAAAAAGGGTAGCGACCCAAGCCTGGATACGTATGAATGGACATACATCGGATTCCATGATGATGCACGTATCCATACGAATAATCAGAAGAGTTTACTTGAAGCGCCGGTAATTGAGTTCTTCGGTCACGCGGAACTGGATGCTTACAACGAAAGAGGAACAAAAACAAGTCTGAAACTTAAGGGCGACAGCTTGATTTTCCATGACAGTGCCATATTTGAAGGCGCAGGGGTTGAATTAATACCGTTTACTACCGGTGACCGTCGTCAGAAAGATATGCGTTATGGTGTTATTAATGACAGAGGTGAGTCTTCGAAATATTATAGAGCGTATGGCCCGGCTATTACAATGCCGGACAGAAATATGCCTGTCATTGAATTCGGTTACCAGCGTTGTAATGAGCCGGACCGGAATCTTCCTCACGAAGCTCCGAACCAACGTTCAAGAGCCGATCTTGAAAGTACTCCGAGAGTAGGTGGTGATATCATTGTTACCTTTAAATATGATTTCGCTCTGCCTATCCTTAACTCCGTAGTCGCAAATCATGCCCGTATTTCTTTCATCTCCGACTCGATTGATAAAGTACATGGCGGTGAATATATCGACGCATGTGTTCGTACGGACCTTCTCCGCATACGTAATAACGTGGAATTCTATACGGATCCTACACAGCCGATGGATCGTCGCGGAACTCTTAAAATGACATCAAATGACCAGATGCCCTCTGTAAAAGAAACCGGTATTTATCCTCATCACCTGCATCTTGAGCCGGGTAGTGAATTGAGCCTGCCGGGAGAAGATTCACTGACCATCATCTCCACTACGACAGTGGGTGGATACGGAAATCTTCATGAAAGTGTATTTGTTAAGGCTAACGGTATCATTGCACCGGGATATGCCTCTTTGATGGAAGGTGATTGCCAGACTCCGTACAAGCAGGGTCGGTTGACAATACATGATCTTACCATGGAGAAAGATGCCGTTCTGCGTATTTCAATCGGTAGCGAAAATTGTGAGAAAGATCCTGTAACAGGAGCATGGAATCTCAACTGTACCCAGACAGATACATTGTTTGTTCAGGATACGATTTTTATGAGAGACAAAGTGACTTTGGAAGTAATGCCTGAAACAGAATATCTTGAATACGGATGCTACCTGTTCCTTGAATATGGCGATTCTCTTGGCGTAAGTAAGGAATATGTTAAGAACCTGACGCTTAGATATACACGTTTTAATGATTACCATTTCGGTCTTGATTACTCAACTCCGGGTAAGGTATTCCTTTGTGTAATGGGTTTTGAACAGCCTGTCGTACAGCGCTATATTGAGCTTCCTTCTGTAGCGGGTGTAACTACTAATCCGAACGCAGGTACTCATTATGTACAGGGTCACAAGAACTTCTCATTTACGGCAAGATACAGCGGATCACCGTTGAAGGTGACAGCTATAGGAGCTTATGGCGGTTATCTCGATCTTGATAACACCGCTGTCATATTGGAAGACGGTACGTACCAGTATACAATTTATCAGGTGGTACAACCGTGGACCGTATCTATCGGCCCGGAAGCGTCAACTGTTTCCAATGATGATATCAGCAACCAGAGAGTATGGGCTCATAAGAACATGTTGTACATAAATGTTGACAGGGAAGATATCGTAAGTATCTACAACATGACGGGAGTTCTTTATAAGAAGGTTGAAGTATCGGAAGGTTTGAAAAAGTTCACACTTGAAAGAGGCGTTTATGTAGTGACGTTGAAAGACGGTTCGGTACATAAGATCATAATCAAGTAACCGATCAGTTGAAATAGTAAAAATCCCGGGGCGCTTCATAAGGCCCTGGGATTTTTTGTTTATAGTGTTTGAATTTTAAAAGAGAATACTTACCGGATGGGTACGTGATGAATTTATCTTATAAAAAAAGAACGGATTCCGGTCCCATATTAAAGAGCAGGTCGACAATGCTTAAATTAGGAAGAAACCCGTATTTATCGCGGAAGACCTGGTAGTAGGGACGGGAGGTGAATGTTTCGTCGGGCAACGGATGGCGGGGGTTGATCACATGGCGGAAGTCATTCTCGACGGACGGCTCGTATTTCCGGGTGTGCAGGGTTTCGGGACAGATGTCGAGTAAGCCGCATATCATGGCTTGTAGGGCTTCATTATATTCGATAAGGTAGTTGTATCTTTTTTCGTAGAACGGGCGGAAATCGTCGGCGTAATACTCGAAAAACGGGCTCATGTTATAGGCCGATACGAGTGCATTCCAGTGCAGGTGACGCCAGTTGCCATGGTCGGAGATCCGGATGTCGCGTGTGGGAGTTTTTAAAGCAGCAGGTTTTTCTACAGGAACAGTTAAAACCTGCATCCCGTTGGCCGATGCGATATGGCAGCGGTTGCGGTATGTCTGTTTGGGGTAGTTTTCCTCTGTTTCAATATATATTTTGTCGAAAGCGATTAGTTTTGAATAATATTGAACCGGCGCCAGATAGGCTGTTGACAGATGGGCGACCGACATTTATCTGATCTTTTTGAAACGGCTGGAAGGATTTTTGCTGTACCAGCAATACCAGATGTTTCCGATGATGTGATCCTGAGGGATTAATCCTAAATGGCGGGAATCGATTCCTTCCGTTTCGTTTTCCGAAAGTATCCAGAAATAATCTTTTCCGAAAGAAAAAGACGATCTTTCCTCTCCGTGAATGTATAGCTTTCCGTCGCGTATGACGGCTTCGTCGCCGGCCTCGTTCATAATCGCTTCTTTGCATACCATCAGGGATGTTTCATTGATGTCGATGGCTCGTCCCTTGCGTGGAATGACAAATTCATATCCCATGGAGTGCTCTCCGATCATTTCCATGGGCACTACTTTCGACAGGTTGCGGATCAGTAGCTCTTTTTCGCGCAGGCTCATCCGCAATATAATGCTGACGGAGTCTTCTTTGATATTGCGTAACGGAATCCGCAATGCATCCATTGTATTTAAGAGGGGTTCCTTTATATCTTTATTGATACGGAATGTGGGTTGCATCATCGGGGCATTGGGCAGAAGCCGTCCGTTAACACGGAATCCGTCGGCTCCCATCTGGATAACATCGCCCGGGATGCCGATGCACCGGCCTGCGAAAATCGGAGGCTTTGATGCGTCACGCCGCAGCGGACTTTTGTATAATACCAGGCGACTGCGATCCGGATTGCCTTTGCTTTTTAATTTATTGACCAGTACATAATCGCCCGCTTTAAGCGTATCCCCCATCTGGTTCCCCGTTATACGGTAGGATCCGACAAGAAACAGCCGAACCAACATGACTGCCGCAACGACTATCGCAAAGATGATGATGTATCTGACAACCGGCTTCACTTTTAAATTGTCAATTGAATGAGTCGACAAAGCGGAACATGCGGTTCCAACGGATGCCGCCGTTAAATAATCCCCGGTCCTTGTCTAAGGATAACCAGATAAGTATGGGTTTACCGATTACGTGGTCTTCTGGAACGAATCCCCACGAACGGCTGTCGGCGCTGCAATGGCGGTTATCTCCCATCATCCAGTAGTAATCGTATTTGAATGTGTATGTTGTTGCAGGCTGGCCGTTTATTTTAACAGAACCGTCCGCTCCGGTTTCAAGCGTATTGTTTTCGTAATTGCGGATGCAGCGATGGTAAATTGCCAGGTTTTTTTCGTTCAGCGTGATGGTGGCGCCTTTTTTCGGAATCCATATCGGACCGTAATTATCACGGGTCCAGCCAAGCTCATAGTCAATAGGATAAACGTCTCCCCCGATGATGTCAGGTTCGATTACGATCTTTTGTACGGATGGGATCTTTTGTATCATTTCATAAGCTTCGGTAGTAAGCGGCAGGCGGTAGATGGGATTATAGCGGCCGTCGGCGCCGGGAGTAAATCCGATATGCGGCAACGCATGGTAATAGTACTGGGTATTTTCGGTGAGTTCCGACGTAAACGATACAAGCTGCCGATCGTCCTCACTTACCTGCAGTCTGCGGAATATTTCATCTGTAATACGCGTCCCGTCTGTTTCCACATAGTATACATATTGTACATTTTTTGTGTTTTTCAGTATTTTCCCGTCAATGTATAGTTGGTTATCGATGATCTGGAGTGAATCTCCGGGCATCCCGACACATCGCTTGACATAGTTTTCCCGTTTGTCTACCGGACGGTATATAACATCTCCGTATGTCGCTTTATTTAAGCGTATCCCTTCCCGTCCGCCAGGATTGTATTTAACCTGCAGGTAATAGTCCGGATTGGTTCTTCCTAATGCAACCGTATCTCCCGCCGGGAAATTGAAAACAACAATGTCATTACGTTTGACATGTCCCAGGCCTTTTACACGTTTATATCCCCATTCGGGCCATTCAAGATACGATTTGCAGTTTAATATGGGCAGCGTATTCTGCACGAGCGGGAATGATATCGGAGTATTGGGTACACGCGGACCGTAACTGAGCTTACTGACAAACAGATAATCGCCTACTAGTAATGTTTTTTCGAGGGAAGACGATGGAATCTGGTAGTTCTGAAAAACAAAAATATTAATGATATACACGGCTATTAATGCAAACAGTATATCGTCAATCCAGTTAAGAGCGTTTTGCACTTTCGGATTTTTAGATTTTTTCCATGCACCCCAGGGTATAAATTTAGTGAGGTAGATATCAATGAGGACGAGGAGACCGAGAAGCAGCCACCAGTTACCCATCCACACCGTGAAAAGAGTATATAACACCGCCCAGATGCTGAAATTTATCCATTGACGTTTACTTATTTCTTTAGCCATAATTCAAGATTCAATATTTTATATTTGAGATTCAATATTTTTTCGTTTCGCGAACCGGCAGCCGCTTTACAAAGTGAAGTAAAAAGACCTTCGGCTCAAAATTCACGGACCGCTGATTATTGGAAATCCAGCAGATCGTTCATGCCGAGAAACCCTTTCCTGCCAACAGTAAACTCGGCGGCAAGAACGGCTCCGAATGCAAATCCGGCACGGCTCTTTGCGTCATGTCTGATCGTAATGCTGTCGACGTCCGACTCATACCGTACTTCATGTATACCGGGCACTTCGCCTTCCCGCAGGGCATGTATAACAAGATCTTCCGGTTTATCCGTATCGAACGGTTTTTCTCCTTCTTTTGCCAGACGCCATTGCTTTTTGTGCTCAACTTCTTCCAGGATCCCTTCGGCGAGAGTAATTCCGGTACCACTTGGCGCGTCGAGTTTATGTATGTGGTGAATTTCCGTCATGCTTACATCGTATTCGGGAAAACGATTCATCAGTTTCGCCAGGTATTTGTTTACCGCGAAAAAAATATTTACGCCGATACTGAAATTGGATGCGTAGAAAAAGGTGTTTTCTCCGTTCTCACATTGCTTTTTTATTTCCCCGAGGCGTTCTGTCCATCCGGTAGTTCCCGATACAACCGGAATGCCGGCGGCAAAACATTGCTGGTAATTCTCAAATGCAGTGTCCGGTGTAGTGAATTCGATAGCTACATCCGCAGAATGGAAATCGGCGGAATTGAAACCCTCCGCACTATTTATATCAATGGTCGATACGATCGTATGTCCGCGTTGTATTGCGATCTGTTCGATGATATGCCCCATTTTCCCGTAACCGATTAATGCTATTTTCATATATGTATTTTTTTTATCAGGCAAAGATAGTGCAAATCGAATGCACTGGCAAGAGAAAATTTATTTTCTTTTGCCAGTGCTGAGATGGCATCTGTCTTCATTTTCCGGAGAAAGAGGACACAAGTTGGGAGGAATACAAAATAAGCCGGCTTATTTTTGTAATTTCTGCCGGCTTGTGTTATATTTGTATTTTTACTTAACCTTTATCCTGAATTCCTATGGAACGGATGCTTCAGTATGTATGGAAACACAGACTGTATGCGGAGTCTGATTTTATAACAACGGATGGTGTACCTGTTTTTGTGATAGATCCCGGAATCTCCAATCATGATGCGGGCCCGGATTTTTTCAATGCAAAGATACGTTTGGGTGATACGGTGTGGGTCGGTAATGTGGAAGTTCATGAATGTGCTTCGGATTGGCGCCGGCATCGTCATCATAAAGATAAACTTTATGATACCGTTATACTTCATGTCGTAAGGCTTAATGATGCGGTGGTGCATCGTACAAATAATGAGCCTGTTCCGCAGGTCGTCCTGTCTGTCCCGGAGAAGATTGAAAAGAATATCGAATGGTTGCTTTCGCGTGATATGCCTGTGTTGTGTGCGGAACGTATCGGTTCTGTTCCGTCTTTATATCTGTCTGACTGGATGGGCGCTTTGCTTACGGAGCGGCTGGAACGTAAAACGAATGATATCTTTATCCGCCTGAAAAAAAATGCAAAAGACTGGAACGAAATGTTTTATGTAACATTGATGCGTAACTTCGGATTCGGCACCAATAGCGATGCTTTCGAGCTGCTTGCCGGAAGCCTGCCCTATAGGTATATACTCAAACACCGGAATAATCCGCTACAGGTAGAAGCGTTACTTTTTGGTCAGGCAGGGTTGCTGGATCCGGATACTGATGTTGCCGGTAAATGTGTTGATAAACCGGTAGATGACTATTTGCAGTCTCTCCGGCGTGAATATGAATTT
>JAITVS010000411.1 GCA_031285685.1 Tannerella sp. | reverse complement strand
ATATGTTCCAGCATATAATGAAGAAAGTCGAATTGATGCTACATTGAGAACATTGTTCTGGTGCGACGAAATAATTGTTGTTGATAAATACAGTGATGACAGGACGGTGGAAATCGCTCAACAATATCCCAATGTAAAAGTGGTAAAACTTAAAAACACGAAAGAGTATTCTACCTCCGAGTGGGATCTATTCATGGAGAATTGCCGGACTGAATATATGGGCATCTACACTTGCAGCAGCCTTGTTCACCCTGCGTTAGGGCTTAGAATAAAAGAACTGGTACATAGTCCGGATTTTGATTATGATGCAATAGATGTTCCATATAAAGGATATATGATGGGAATATACGAAACCTGGTCCCCATGGTACTCAAAAGTGGGGCTTGGCGCTATAAAAACATCATCTATAAAAATCAATAAAGGAGAAGTACACACAGCTTTCGATCCGGATATTAAAAAGAAATTTACAATAAAAATGGAGCACGAAAATGAAGCATTTATCCGATTAAGCCATGAGTCTGCCGATAGTGTTATTGAACGGCACCGAAGATATTGGCTCGGTGAAGCAAGTTCTCCGGAACCATTATCCGTCCCGTTAAAAACGGTTATCAGGAAATTCCTCCGCCTTCTGATACGGAAAGGCACTTTTTTCAGAGGCCGGGCCGGCATTGCATTAGCTTTTTCTTTTTTATCATATTATATGCTGTCATATGTATATAAATGGGACTATAAATATTCAAATACGGATGAAAAATACCGTAAAATAAAAGAGGATATGCTCAAAATCTGTGATGAATATAATGTCTATAAGCCATCATCATGATATATATTAATTTATTAACCCATCTGAAACAAAAATTATTTGAAAAACAATTACCAGAAGATTTGTTCCATCAGGGTTTTGTTTTTGAAATAAATTCTAAAAAAGATATAATCTGGGACCTGGTCATCGTTTATGAAGATATTGATGAGCCATGGTTCGTAAAATACAAAGAAAATGGTCTTTTGTTTATATCGGGAGAACCTCCTTTTGTGAAAGTATACTCGGAAAAATTTTTAAGTCAGTTTAATTACATTATATCCGCACATCCGGAAATAAAACACAGCAATAATTTCCTGATACAACAGTCATTACCCTGGTATTTCGGATATGATTTCGCAAATAATGCCATCGATTACACATTCGAGGATTTAGTAAAGATGGCCGTTCCGGTCAAGAATAAAAAAATTTCCTTTATCACTTCAAACAGGACCTTTTTACCCGGACATAATTCACGGGTAAAATTTTGTGAAGAACTTCAAAAAAGATATTCCGGTTATATTGATTTTTATGGTAAAGGATTTCATCCCGTAAATGATAAAGCGGAAGCGATAATGCCTTATTATTTTTCCATCTGTATTGAAAACTCCAATATAGACAACTACTGGACGGAAAAAATAGCCGACGCCTTCTTGGGTTTTTCTGTTCCGGTATACTACGGATGTAAAAACATTCATTCATATTTTCCTGAGGATTCATTCATTTCAATGAATATAAAAGATAAAAAGACAACCTTTTCCATTATCGAAAATTTGATCCGGGATACGGAAGTTATATATGAAAAAATATTCTCTCACATGATGGAGTCAAGAAAAAAATGTTTGTACCAATACAATATTTTCTACTCCATGATGTCATTCGCCCAAAAATATATCCGGAATCAAGTTTCCGATAAAATAATAAATATCCAATTACAGTCATCCACAACATTCCACGACAGTGACATGGCAAATAAATTTCTGAAAATAAGAAGGATTGCGTTGAAAAGAATCGACAAAACATTCCACTGGTAAATTACATCATAAACAAAAATAGAATGAGAAAAAAAATAGAAAAATTGTTAGAAAAATTAGGATATAAATATATCAGGTATGGTATGCCTTATCATTTTTCCTGTTGGAAACATAAAGAAAAAATAAATTTCTTAAAATCAATCTTACCCGATGAGCTCTCTATTAAAATATTAGACTGTGTCATGAAAGCTCACAAAACAAGAAACTATAAAAATATACAATCTGTTTACGACAATCGTTTTGAAAAAGAAATGACTTATTTATCCGGAGAAACAAGTAGATTTGATAGCAGTCAATATTTTCCGGACGATCTCATTAATTTATCTCAAGATGAGGTTTTCGTTGACGGAGGAGGATTTATTGGTGATACAACGTTGAATTTCATAGAAAAAACACAAAATAAATTCAAAAAAGTTCATATTTTTGAACCTATGCAGGAAAATTTTGAAAAGATATCACATAATATAAATACCGGAAACACTGACCCATGCAAAATTAATGTATATAATGCAGGACTTTCTTCTTCCGAAAAAGAGGTGTTTTTTGATCAAACAGGCTCCTCCGCCGCTAAAATAGATAAAAAGGGGAATGTGCCGGCAAAGTTAGTCTCCTTAGACAAATATGTCCCGGAAGAAGAACGTAAAGAGATCACTTATATCAAATTAGATGTTGAGGGCGCCGAATTAGACGCGTTGGAAGGAATGCGCGAAACGATATCAAAATACAAGCCTAAATTAGCAATATGTATTTATCATAAACCCACGGATTTGTGGAAAATTCCTTTATTCATACATAAACTCAATCCTTCATATAAACTGTATATAAGGCAACATCACCCTGTTCACGAAACTGTCTGTTATGCTTTATAATTTTATCTATAATTCAAATCTAAAAAACAAAAAGAATCGCATTAATTAACACAGATAAGATTCTTAATTCATAAATTATGTATAATATTCCTGTTTTGTTCCTTATTTTCAGTCGACCGGATACTACAGCCAGGGTATTTGAACGCATACGTGAAATAAAACCGGCAAAGCTTTATGTCGCAGCAGACGCTCCGCGCGAAGGTCGCCCGGATGAAGTCAAACGTTGTGCGAAAACACGTGCTATCATTGACAGGATAGATTGGTCATGTGAACTGAAAACATTATACCGGAACAAAAATCTGGGGTGCAAAATGGCCGTTTCGGAAGCCATCAGTTGGTTTTTCGAACATGAAGAGTATGGTGTCATCTTAGAGGATGACTGTTTACCGGACTTATCATTTTTTCCGTTTTGCGAAGAACTCCTGATAAAATATAAAGATGATGACAGAATCGGTCATATTGGGGGCAATTGCTTTTGCCCGGATCTCCTTAAGGATAATTTAAGTTATAATTTTTGCTCTTTTTCACATATCTGGGGATGGGCGTCGTGGAGAAGGGTCTGGAAAAATTATGATGTGGATTTTAGTTTTTGGGAAGAGGCTAAAAAAGATAAAAACAAGAAAAGGAATCTATTAAGAAATACAAGGGAAATCCTCTATTTTTCATCTTACATATCGGATGCCATCTATGAAAACAGAGGGATGAGTACATGGGATGTTCAGTACTTATTCATGCTCAGGGTGCAAAATCAGTTATCCGTATATCCCGCCGTAAACTTAGTTACGAATATCGGTTTGAACAACCCCAATGCTACAAATACTCAAAAAAGCGGAACTAAAAACTGCGTCCCGGCATCGGTGATACCGTTTCCTCTTAAACATCCCCGGTATATAATGGAAAACCGGGCAATCAACAAATATATCATGAAACACAATTTCTTCTCATACGGAAGAATCCTCAGGTATATACTAAACGACTACTAAGCAATAAAATTTGGAAAATGCAAACATATCAACTACCCCAAATGTAAATATACACGTTGTCAGTGCAAGCGTCCAATATAATCTTGAAATATAATCCGGGGAAATCGCTTTCGAGTTCCTGTCATTTTATAAACCCATAAGTGAAGATAGTCTTACTTAGTACTTTTGAGCTTAACGGCGGTGCTGCAATAGCCTGCAACCGGTTGATGAAAGCATTACAAAAAAACGGCGTAGAAGTAAATATGCTTGTCAGAGATAAAAACTCCGACGACATAAATGTTACATCTATCAACTCTTCGTGGATCACCGGAAAACTTAACTATTTCCGCTTTGTATGGGAACGATTGATTATCTTCTTCAACAACCATTTCAGCCGTCCGGATCTTTTCAAAGTTTCAATTGCAAATACAGGAACAAATATTGTCCGCCACCCGTTGGTTAAGGAGGCCGACATTATTCACCTTCACTGGATCAATCAGGGATTCCTTTCTTTAAAAGATATAAAAGCATTAATAAAAACAGGAAAGCCTATTGTCTGGACAATGCATGATATGTGGGCATGTACGGGCATTTGCCATCATTCATGGGGTTGTGAATATTTTACGGAAAGATGTGGTAATTGCCCGTTATTACACTCGGGTAAAAACAAAGACCTCTCCTACCGTATATTCAAATCAAAACTTTTTATATCACAGTCGGATATGCATCTGGTCACGGTCAGTTCATGGCTTAAAAGTATGGCTCAAAAAAGTGCTATTACTCAAAAAATGAAAATTTCCGTCATTCCGAATGTAATAGACCTTCGTATTTTCCAACCTGTTAATAAAAATGAGGCACATGAGGCATTCTTATTGCCCCGGGATAAAAAAATCATAACCATGGGAGCTTACAAAATAGACGACCCGATAAAAGGGTTCTCTTTGCTTAAACAAGCCCTCCGGAAAATATACGAACAGGAAAAAGATATACTACTCGTTCTATTCGGAAATATAAAAAATATAAAAATCCTGGAAGATATCCGCTTTCCTTACACGTACCTCGGAACAATCCGCGAACGATCCCGTATCGCTCTTTTATACAATGCCTCAGACGTTAATGTTGTTCCGTCGTATTATGAAACATTCGGGCAAACGATCACCGAGTCGATGGCATGTGGGTGTCCTTCCGTCAGTTTTAATAATAGCGGACAAACGGATATTATAGACCATCAGGTAAACGGATATCTGGCAGAGTTCAAAAATGCGGATGATCTGGCAGCAGGTATCAGTTGGGTGTTATCACAAGATAAAAAAGAAATCACCGAAGCTTGTATAAAGAAAGTCAGGAGTTGTTATACCGAAAACATGGTGGCACAACAACATATTGATCTATACAAAAACCTGATGAATAAATAATCATTACAAATGCCGTCTCCCTCGTTTTCTATCATTACGGTTACATACAATGCTGCATTAGTATTGGAAAAAACAATAAAAAGCGTCTGTTCTCAGTCTTATCGAAATATAGAATATCTGATTGTAGACGGAGCATCGTCCGACAATACGGTCAATATAGCCACAAGATATAAAGAGCAAATCACCCATCTAAAAAGATTTGAAATAGTGTCCGAACCCGACAAAGGGCTCTATGATGCGATGAATAAAGGCTTAAGGAAAGCTTCCGGAGATTATGTATGGTTTTTAAATGCAGGAGATATTCTCAAAACGAAAGATACTGTTGAAAATATAGCATCTATATGTAATCAGAAGAATATGCCCGATATTATATACGGGGAAACAGACCTGATCAATTCGAACGGATGCATATTTGCAGAGAGACGGTTAAAAGCCCCCCTGCATCTGACATGGAAAAGTTTTCGCATGGGAATGCTTGTTTCACACCAGGCTTTTATCGCAAAGCGAAATATCGCTCCCGAGTATGATTTGAAATACCATTTTTCCGCTGATTTTGACTGGTGTATACGGTGCATGAGAAGAACAGACTCCATCGTAAATTCCGGAATGAGATTGGTTAATTACCAATATGAGGGAACAACAACCGCCAACCGTAAAGCATCGTTGAAAGAGCGGTATGAAATAATGTATAAATATTATGGGGTTGTTCCTACACAAATACGGCATTTATGGTTTGCCACAAGATTTTACTGGGCAAAAATATTTCAAAAAAACAGTTGATAATTACATAAAATATAAATAATCATGAGTGACAAATTAAAAAAATTCATTCCGCATATCGCGGCAATAGTCCTTTTTGTAGGATTATCATCGATTTATTTTTATCCTGTCGTATCGGAAGGCAAAGTACTCTTTCAGGGCGATTTGGAAAATATGGTCGGATGGGGTAAAGACTTAAAGGATTACCATGAAAAAACAGGAGACTTTGCTTTCTGGTCCAATTCGATGTTCAGCGGAATGCCGGCAAATTATACCTATATGGCGCCTATTTTCAATATTTTCGCATACCTGGCTAAAGCATTCAGATTAGACCTTTCTATTTTCCATATAGGAGTCCTTTTCATCTATATGTTTGGTTTTTACATTTTCCTTACTTCTATAGGATGCAAGCCTTTGCTGAGTATTGTAGGCGCTGTCGCTTATGCGTTTACTTCCTATAATCTGATCATTCTTGAAGCAGGTCATGTGAATAAAGGGTTGGTAATGGCAACCATGGCGCCGGTGATAGGAGGGATCATATTATGTTACAGGAAAAAATTCCTGTGGGGAGGCCTTATCACATTAATTTTTACAGGGATTAATGTCGTTTCAGGCCACCAGCAGATCAGTTATTATTTATTACTTGTCATCATAATCATGGCGATTGTATATCTGATATATGCCATAAAAGAGAAAACAATAAAGGATTATTTCAAATCATCCATCATCTTGTTGTTTGCCGCTATCCTGGCGATTGCACCTGCTTTAGGATCATTGATTTCCACTGCCGATTATGCTAAAGATACAATGCGCGGAGGAGCGGTTTTACAGAATAATGCGAAAGGTGAAAAAGAAAGTTCGGGCCTTGACATCGAATACGCATATATGTGGAGCTATGGAAAAGGCGAAACAATGACACTACTCATTCCGAATTTCAACGGAGCAAGTTCTCATTATAATATCGGTGAAAATTCCGAATATTATAATCTGCTGAAGAAGGCCGGCTATGGAGCGCAGGCGGCTCAGGCCAGCAAACAGGCTCCGATGTATTGGGGAGATCAGCCGTTTACAGGAGGGCCGTCTTATGCCGGTGCAATTGTATGCTTCCTGTTTGTTCTAGGACTTATCATTGTGAAAGGTCCTGAAAAGTGGTGGTTGCTGGCAGCAACTATTCTTTCCATCGTATTGGCATGGGGGAAAAATTTCGAAATCATAAACAATTTCCTGTTCGACTACCTTCCGTTATACAACAAATTCCGTGTTCCGGCTATGGCATTAGTAATCGCGGAAGTAACGATGGCGGCAATGGCTATCCTTGCATTAAAAGAGATCTTTGACAATAAAGAGAACCGGAAAATTTATCTCAAACCGGTTTATATATCAGCAGGCATAACAGGCGGACTCTGCCTCATTTTTGCGCTGTTCGGCAGTTCTCTGATGAGTTTCTCCGGTCTGACAGATAGCCAGATCCAGAGTCCTGAATTACTTGCAGCGATTGTATCCGACAGAAAAAGCATGCTCACATCAGATTCATGGCGCTCTTTCATTTTTATTGCATTAGCTGCGGGAGCGTTATGGTATTATATTAACAAAAAAGTTAAAACATCCTATGTCATTGCGATCATTGGAGTGCTTATTTTGGCAGATCTCTGGGCAGTAGACAAACGGTTCCTCAATTACGACAATTTTATCCCGAAAGCCAAAGAAGTAACACCTACAGATGTCGACCGCCAAATACTGCAGGACAAAGATCCTAATTACCGCGTCCTGAATCTTACTTCAAGTACATTCCAGGAATCAAGAACTTCTTATTTTCATAAATCCATAGGCGGATACAGTCCTGCAAAACTACGTCGTTATCAGGACATTATTGATTATTACTTCGCCGGTAACATCAATATGAATATACTTAATATGCTTAATACCAAATATGTTATCGTTCCGGCACAACAAGGTCAGCAAGTCGTGCAAATGAATCCCGAGGCATTAGGAAATGCATGGTTTGTCAATGAATTGAGATGGATGGATTCTCCGGATGAAGAGATCGTTGCATTGAAAGACTTTAGCCCTCTGCAAACAGCGCTTATTGACAAAGAATGGCAAAGTACATTAAAAGGATGGGAATCATTGCAACACGAAAAGGATAGTACAGCCTCCATCCGCCTGACGGACTATGCAAATCCCGGAAACATTTTCTATGAAAGCAGTAGTGCAATGCCTCATCTTGCAGTATTTTCAGAAGTATTTTATAAAACGTGGCGTGCTTATATTGACGGGCAGGAAGTTCCTTTGATACGTGTAAATTATCTACTTCGCGGATTGCAAGTTCCTGCAGGTAATCACAAGATCGAGTTCAAATGTATTGATGAGGTTTATCTGAAAGCCGCAAACATTTCGAATATATTATCCACGATAGTAGGAATTATCATGTTATGCTTATTCGGCTTTGCCATTTGGACTTCAATTAAAAAAAACAGCAATCCGGTATCTAAAGAAATATAATGTATTCCGGATTAAAAATTACTGACTTCGCAAAAAATAATCAATATTTACTATTTTACAATAAAAAATAGTATGTTTGCAGACCGATTTTAAAATAAACTCTACAGATCATATAAATTTCATTATGGCTGAAAAACCCAGAATATCAATTATCACTGTATCTTTTAATGCAGAAAAGTACATCGAAAGAACGATAAAAAGTGTTATTAATCAAACTTACCCGAATATTGAATACATAGTGATTGATGGCGCATCAAAAGATGGCACCATGGATATTGTGAAAAAATATGCGAATAAGATTGATTATTATATCAGCGAACCCGATAAAAGTCATTTTGACGCCATGAATAAGGGTTTGGCTAAAGCTACCGGAGATTACGTCCTTTATATGAATGCCGGAGATTGTATACGCAAAGAAACTTCATTAGATGAAATGATAGCAGGTTACAATCAGGCTGATTTCATTTACAGTATTGCCGAATATATCGATGAAGAAGGAAATAGAAAACCCTGGCATAAAAAAACACCTCCGCCGGAAAAAATATCAGCAAAAAGCTTCCTGAATGGAATGGTCGTTTGCCATCATTGCATTATTGTTAAACGATCCATTGCCCCTAATTACCATTTAGACCCCTGGAAAGTATCCAATGATTTGGATTGGGCTATACGGATAATGAAACAAGTAAAAACAGTGCATTTTTACGATGATATTTTCTGTTTATATTTAGAAGGAGGTATTTCCGCCGTACAAAGAAGGAAGGCCGTAAAAGAGCGATTTGATATAACAGTTTTACATTTTGGCTTTTTTGCCGCTGTTATGGAACAATTTAAAATCGGATTCCAAATTCTTAAACGTGGAGGTTTATCATAAAAAATAATTAATTTATATTAAAAATGAAAAAAGCGATTGTATTTGGTGCAGGTGGCTTTATCGGAAGCCATTTGGTTAAAAGTTTAAAGAAAAACGGTTTTTGGGTAAAGGGCGTTGACCTGAAATATCCT
>JAITVS010000381.1 GCA_031285685.1 Tannerella sp. | reverse complement strand
TATTAACTGAAAAAACGATCGTATCGGAGTCATAACCATCCAAATAAACTTCGTTTAAGATCTTACCCAGACGTGTATGTATAATTTGGTGAACAGTCGTAAACAACGGACGTGTTCCTTGCGTTGGATAAACGCCCTCCGCATAAATCAGGTTTTCGGTATTTTTATCAAAATCCATGTTTATACCATAGATATCAGCCACTTTCTTTTTCACTTTATTCAGTTCGAGACGTATAATTCGATAGAAAGATTTTTCGTCAAATGCAGGATAGATAATATGATTATTACCCAGGCGTGCAATCTGTTCACTTCGGAAACGATTCAGCAAAGCTTGTTTTACTTCTGTGATCGTTATTTCTGTCGACTGACGGTGAAATTCGTTTGCATTCATATCCGGATTAAAGTTACGGCTCATCGTATACACTTCATCCAGGTTTCCCATTACAAAGATCAAGGCTTTACTGCAATCCACCGTTTTGGGTTTCAGTGAAGCTTTGTAAAGATATATCAAATATTCAATCGTCTGATCACCATCCATCTCATCTAACCTTTTGCGCAAATCGTTTCTAACGAGAAATAAATGATCTACAAGATTGAATATCGTATTCAAATCATCATCCGACACAAAGTAGGCATCCTTACTTTTTTCTTCCGTTTCATTCGATTTCTCTCCGGAATTCATGGTATCCAGAAAGATATCGATATTTTTGATGACAATTCCGTTCGCTACTTCAACACCCTTCGACAATGCAAGATCCAATTTTCTGATCTGTTTGTTAAACCAGTTCATGCTATATTCAAAATCAATCACGTCAAATTTGCCGCTATCAAGCAAATCCCACACCGCACGAATAGATGCCCTGTCAATCTCTTCCTGATCTTCGTTTATAGTTCTTGCCAACTGAAATTCGTCTAATCCGATAATAAACGGTTCGCCGTTACAATTGTCATAAATATCTTTAAACGAATCCTGTATATCAAAATAACGACCTGAACATCCTCCAAGGTCAAAGCGAAAATAATGTTCCGTATAACCGATCAGCTCTGCCAGCCGTTTTATCAGTAAAGTCTTGCCTATGCCCGTCAATCCCCACAGATTTATAATAACCGGGCGATCCTGTATCTCCGGAAAAAAGAACCATGAGTCGATAGTTGATGCAATCTGATCAATCACACTGTCTATTCCTACAAATTCTTTTTTCAACTGAATAACCGCATTATCCAGTACATCTTTCTTTTCAAGCAAATATTGTTTAAATTCTTTTGTTTTTATCTGTTCCATTTTTATTTCTAAATTCAACCGGAGCGCCATGATACAAAATCATTGTTGCCCTAACTCCATCAGAAGGCCTACCTATATGATGGTATTTCCAGCCCCATTCCACAACGGCAACTGCTAATTCATGATCTAATCTTATTTTTTTCATATTTATTTCAGTCTAAATTATTTGATTCATAATCTCTTTTCTCGTATCAATTTCCTATTCTTTGTTCATGCGTACAATACGTGGCATAAATTTACCATGAACATCCACCAAAGATTCCTGAGCCTTCATCACTGCATCAATCGGCTTATAAGCCAAAGGTGCTTCTTCCACACTCCCGCCTATCAAAGTAACACCGGCCTCAGCCAGCAATTTCTTCAGTGATGAATTGGTAAACCGCTCTTTCGCCTTCTGCCTCGACATAGCGCGTCCGGCTCCGTGAGAAGCGGAATTCAATGATTCCGGATTACCTTTTCCGCATACAAGATATCCCGTCGTTGTCATACTTCCCGGTATAAACCCGGCCATACCTTTTGCGGCAGGCGTAGCACCTTTCCGATGTACAATAGCATATTTACCGGTAGAAATTTCTTCGCGCCAGGCAAAATTATGATGATTATTCACATTGCCAATCGCCTTTATGCCCAGCACCTTCGATAAATTGAGATGTATCCGTTCATGGCAAGCACGCGCGTAATCGCCTGCCAGGTTCATACTCATCCAGTACTCCTGCCCTGGTTCCGAATCCAAATCCAACCAAGCCAAATGCTGCGCTTCACGAGGTAGCCTGCACGTCTCGCGCGCAATCAGGCTATAATGCTTTGCAATCTCAGCGCCCAGTCCACGCGAACCGGAATGTGACAATAATGCGACATATTTTCCTTCCGGAAGTTTCAATACATTATTTTCATACAATTCAAGTTCACCGAATTCAACAAAATGATTCCCGCCTCCTGATGTACCCAACTGGCGACCAACCTTTCCATGTAAAGACTTCAATAATGTTGTCTGCTGAAACTCCGGTCGTTCCAAAACTTTATGATCCTGTTCAAAAGGCAATCCGCCATCCATTCCGAAATGTGTGTATTCGCTCAATGCGACTTTTACCTGATACCTGTATCTATCCAGAAAACCGGCACCGGCATCAAAAACACTCAGGCTCATCCGGCATCCGATATCAACCCCGACCGCATAAGGGATAACCGCATTTTCGACAGCCAAGACTCCTCCAATCGGTAAACCGTATCCGACATGCGCATCAGCCATTAATGCACCTCCAACCGTAACCGGAAGCCGCATTGCCAAAAACATTTGTTGTTTGGCCTGACTATCCGTAAACTTATTCCCATATGTTTTAAAAGCATCCGGATTATCCTTTAAAGTCCATGTTTTAAAAGGCTTATTTATTTCTGCCGGAGCAAAATGCTCAGACAGTTTGTTCCAAATCAAATCACCTTTATATTTTTCCGGCGAAACTAATAATTCCGATAATGTTGTCGCTATCACCTCTTTTGTTACATGCTTGCAATGTTTGTTTATAATTATCATTGCCAGACTACGTGCAACATGATTTGTATATCCTAATTTACTTAATTCCTTAAGCTTTATTCCCATTGTTTTTTCTATAAAAATATTTTTATTACTGTAAAAATTGATTCTTCTACAATTGCAACCTTTTGTCATTAAACTCGCATATACGCCTGATTTGCCAATATTGGGACGGTGGGTTATTATGCAATAAGGCATACTCATTTGCATCATTGTTCATGAAAAAATTTCAAATAAAATCTGAATTTGATTATTAGGACTAATCAACAGCCTATCGGCAAAAATACACGACAGTTAACAGACAAATGTTACAAACCCCTTCATCCCGAAGAGACGACTTAGTCCTGATTGGTATGTGTTATAAATCCTTCTGCATTGTTGTACCCTTTCCATTCGTTAGGGTGAATACTAAATTCGGCTGCAAAGATATTTATTTTTTTTTCACAAAACACATTTTTTGAAAAAAAACACCTATTCTTTTTTCATATTTATTTTTTTCATTATCTTTGCCGCCGTTATCCAGAAAGAGTTCCGGGTATTTTAAATGTTTTTTTTGCGAAAATAGCTCAGTTGGTAGAGTATAACCTTGCCCCAAAGATTAGATGTATCCCTAACCTTGGCAAGGCTGAAGTTCGGAACTGAAACAAAAATATTGCGAAAGTAGCTCAGTTGGTAGAGCATAACCTTGCCAAGGTTAGGGTCGCGGGTTCGAGTCCCGTCTTCCGCTCTCAAATGAAAAACGCTATCGGATCTCCGATAGCGTTTTGTTTTTATTTCTTTTTAGGTAAACGACCACTCTTTTTCAAAGCCTGAGTAAGTAAATACAATATCTGTCCGTTTGTACTGCGGAACTCATCCGCAGCCCACTTCTCAATTGCCTCCATCGTATCATTATCAATACGTAAAACAAAGCTTTTATTCTTACCTTCTTTCTCTTCTTTAGCCATAACTACTCTCAGGCCGAATCACTCAATTTATTATTATGTCCCTTTACGAAACAGGACATGATCCCCGAACTCACAATTAATTATACAATGTACCCGTATTTACGATAGGTTGTGCATGTTCCTCCCCACAAAGTACAACCAACAGATTCGATACCATCGCAGCTCTTTTATCATCATCCAGATCGATGATTTTTTCTTCGGAAAGTTTTACCAAAGCATGCTTCACCATTCCGACTGCCCCATCTACTATTTTTTCCCGCGCCGCAATGATAGCATCAGCCTGTTGACGTCGCAACATAACAGCGGCAATTTCAGGCGCATATGCAAGATAGTTAATCCTGGCTTCAATCACTTCTATGCCGGCAAGAGCCAGACGCTCATTCAACTGTTTTTCCAGAATATCATTCATATCTTCCCCTCCGGAACGCAAAGTTAATAATTCTTTATCATTACCCGAATTATCATAGGCATACATTCCCGCAACAAAACGCAAAGCCGCATCACTCTGTACTTTAACAAAGTATTCATAGGATTTCATCTTCTCGTTGACATTATCAATCACCGTATTTTGAATACTTGTGGTTTTGGCAGCACTGTCAATATCGAACGAGGCTTTGTACGTATCGACAACTTTCCAGACAATCACCTGTCCTATCATAATAGGATTTCCGTTTTTATCATTCACTTTGATAGGCTCCGCATCCAGGTTCCGCGCACGTAAAATCATTCTTTTCTTGGCATAGAACGGATTCACCCAAAAGAAACCGTTTTCTTTAACCGTTCCTTCATATTTTCCAAAGAAAATCATTACGCGTGCCTCATTCGGCTCTATCTGCATAAATCCGCGAAATGAAATAATAGAAAATATACATAACAAAATCCAAGCAACAACAAAGGTTGCCAACAACCAATCGGGTAAACCGGATGTCACAATCTTAGCAAATAAACCCATTACGGCAAACAGAAGGATAAGATTAAAAACAAACATCGGGATCCCGGGGAATTTTACTCCATTAAATTTTTCTTCTTTTGTTTTCATACTATTTCAATTTAAAATGATATCATATTGATATCACAAATATAAACACATTTTTTTAGAAAACAAACAAATAGAGTTTTTTTTATTTCCTTTTCGGATATTTATAAAATGTATAACCTATACTCAAATATAAATACTTGGAACGGGTCAAATTATTCGATTTTACACCGAACGAAGACGATAAGCCTTCTGTCAGATACACTTTTACACCATATATCTGATACAACCGCTCCTCCTTCTCACTTCTATGAAGAATATCATACCCCAGATTTGCAAACACAGCATATCCCGGCATTGTCAACTCGCCTCTTACCGATAATCCGACGGTAAAACGATCCGATACTTTTCCTAATTGAACGATTTCCCTATACAAGCCGGTCTCTTCCGAAACATCACCGGAAATACCGACCTTATTCCCTTCGTCATACAGCATCTCTACACTTGGTCCCCACATGAAGCGACGCGCATGATGCCACATACAGGCATAATTCAATCCAATTACCCGGAACCGGTATTCCGGATACCTGCTCCTCAGGTTTGTCCCTGCCGTATCAATATTGACGGTACGATTAGTCACAAAAAACGAAAGATCATGTACCATATGCTTTTCAAATCCGGCAGGCGTCACCTTCGTTTTTTCCGTATTTATTTCAGATCCTTCTCCGTTAATCTTATATGCCAGCCCTACTATCGCCGACATTGAATTGATTCCGTAATTGGGTGTACGTTGAGCTCCATTTGAAAAATGAAGAATATCAAGGCCCAGATGGAGATCCAGTCGCCTTGATAACGTTTTTTTAAAATACAGACTTCCTCCCAGATGAGCATTAACACTTGAACCGATTGCTTCCAAATAAGGACGATCCGTAATATCATAATGATTCCAGTTGAACGACATGCCCAGGTTTATTTCATAATTCAAGGATAATCCGTTCCGGAATTTCTTTAATTGAGCGCCCTGAAAAAGATATATGGAAAACGGATGCCCCATTTCCCTGCTCATTGAATAGAAAGGCATATAAAATCCTACACCCCTGTATGGCATTCCATAATAAAGATCTTCCCATTGATCCCCTTTGGCCGAAAGACCGTATTCCAGGCTCAAAGATGCGACATTCGGTGTCCTTGTTTCACCTATAATCCTGGACGTAGGTAATACAAGGCCA
>JAITVS010000290.1 GCA_031285685.1 Tannerella sp. | reverse complement strand
TTGTGTTAGTCGCTTAAATTTTCTATTATTTTCTCAATACTCTAATCCTTCCATTTCGCTTCAAATTGTTTTACTCATTTCGGATGTTATCTTTTTGGTTCCTTTTTCTTGTGCATATTATTCAAGGTGTTGGTACAGCAAGGTTGCTATTCTCTGATGCTGAAAATCTGCATGAACAAACAAGGTATGCATATAACCCGTATCATTAATAGAGCCAAAGCCGACAATAATTCGGCTTTTAATAGGACGAAAACCCGCACTCCTCCAAAACTATTTTTGCAGATTTCGAATGCAACCATTCGTACAGCTTGTAAGCCATTGAGTTGTGATCCAGACCGGAACGGATTACTGCGTAGACCTCCGTCGTGAAAGGATATGTTCGGTTGCCGATCGTGGTTTTCTCAGGATAAACTCCATCGACGGCGATCTTGGAGGCGATACCCTCCGGGATTTGCGCGATCATCTCTTTGTAATTGTTAAACGTATAACAAATCCCATCCTCTGACCCTGATATTTCCGTAAAAACTGCGCCCATTCCCTGTACCTGCGCCGATTCAGGGAAATCGGCCGGCTCCATACCGTTCATCACCACCTCACGCAGAGTCTCCTCACTGCCCGAATTGCGTGGGCGCGTATAAACGGCCATCTCTGAATCCCTTCCGCCGACTTTCGACCAGTTGGTAATCTGTTTCGTATAAATCTTGCGAATCTGCTCTGTCGTCAACGATTTAACGGGATTGGCCTCGTTCACGATAAACACAAAGGCATCCAACGCGATGGGCGTTTGGATCAGCGTCACACCCGTTTCATCGGCATGTGCCTTTTCATCGGGAGAAGGCTTGCTCGACACGAGAATAAGATCGGCATTGCCGTCAATCAGGTTTATATACGCGCCGTGGGTCTGTGAGGTCGGGATACGTTCCTTCAAAAAATTACAAAAGGCGAAATATTCCTCCCAAGTTTCCCAATAATCGTACTCCGGATATATATTGCGCTCTCCACCCCCGATCGACTCGGACCAGATGTAATCGACCCCCAGTAGCTTGCAGGCAATCATCTGGTTCAGTGCCCGGGTAGCGGTGGCACCGTCCACTTTCGGATAATTCTCTATTGAAATATCTTCGATCCCGATAAATTTTATTTCTTCAGATTCGTCTTCTTCGTAAGATATTTCTTCAGATTCGTCTTTTTCGCAAGATGTGAAGACAGCCGCTGCGAATAAGGCAATGGCGGCAAGTTTAATTGTATTTTTCATAAAAAGGGATTTACTATCTTTAATTTCTTTGTTTATCAAATACACTTTCTGTTGACTCAATTTCAGTTTCACACAGTAGTATTATTTGATTTTCGGTTTCCATAAATTATGATTGAATATAGATTCATATCTTCATCTTAGCTTCAAATATTGTTAAGGCTTTACCTTTGATTTCAACCCTATCACCGTTCAATCTGACTTTCAACCGTCCGGTTCTTTTTGATAACTGAAAAGAATTCAATGCTGTTTTTCCAAGCTTATCCGACCACAACGGAGTCAGGGCGCAGTGCGCCGAACCTGTTACCGGATCTTCATTGATTCCGGCTATCGGGGCAAAACATCTGACGACAAAATCAACTTCTTCGGAATCACATCGTGATGTTATCATCGTATGTCCCAGTCCGCATCTTTTCATTAATTCGAAGTCGGGTTCAGCATTAAAAATCTCATTTTCATTTTCTGCTATAGCGATTATCCAATCATAGCTGCTTGAATACATTTCTACCGGTTCAAATCCGACTGATCGTTTAAAATCTTTGTGTATATTAATCTTTTGTATTGGATATTGGGGGAAATTCATAACAATCCAGTCCTCCTCCTTTGTTACTGTTAAGTTTCCACCTTCAGCTTTCAGGTCTATTGTTTCATGTTCCTGTTTTAATCCGAGTTCATAGATAATGTGCGAGCTTGCCAATGTGGCATGTCCGCAAAGCGGAACTTCTTTTTCCGGAGTAAAATAACGGATACTAAATCCTGTCTCTTTGGGGATAATGAAAGCCGTTTCGGATAAATTCATTTCCAGGGCTATGTTTTGCATCCGGTCGGCACTCATCTCCTCAGTTATAATCATAACACCGGCAGGATTACCTTTGAAAGGCTCATCTGTAAAAGCATCCACCTGGAATATTGTCTTGTTGTCTGTCGTTTTTAGCATCTGTTGTTAATTATAATGTTTTTATAGTTCATCTCTACAGTAAAACCGATCAGTTGCCTTTTGAGATGACATTGGCGATGCCAAATTTACCGATTTAAAATTATTTTTGAAGTATTTTTTTAAATTATTCTTATTTTGGCAGGTATTTAGATCTGTTTTTACTGTAATTTTTAAAAATCCAACTTGTTTCTAATGAATTTTAACTTGTAATGACAGTGCTAAATCCGGAATTTTTATGCTCCGGATTTTTAAAGATTCAGACTTGCAATAAATTTTTTGATGACAGTTCTTAACACCAATGGTTCTATGATTTCACATTTATCTGCAAACATAAGATACCACCGGCCGAATTTCTCTAATGAGGATACCTTGTATTTTTGGAAATAGTATTCACCGTCGGCAGTTTCTTCATATAGTCCGTATGCATATTTGGTATTACCCATATCGCGGGAGGCATCCCGGTGTACGTGTAGACGGACTTCGATTTCCGTTTCATTGAAATAGATGGTTTCGATCAGTTTGTCGAGCGGAGGATGAACTGTTTCGAAAGATTGCTCGGAGACTTTTATGCTGATGACCCTTCCAAGATGAAATGTGCGGTAATCATTGCGCAGATTGCACCATGCCAGAATGTACCAGATACCGCTCATGAAAAAGATACATAACGGTTCAACTGTCCGGCAGGTAGTTTCGTAGTTATAGCCGGCCTTATATTCCAGCCGGATCTGTTTTTTATTTAACAGGCTTTTCATCAGCGGTTGGAGTACATTGGCCGGAACCGGTGGCGGAGCATAGTGACTTCGTGATATGCGAATGTTCTGGTCGAAGTTATGAAGTATATCTTTGTCTGTGGTCTTAAGTACAGCGCGTATTTTATCCATTCCACTCCGGAATACATCGTATGTATCTCCGTCTGTCTGATGGCGGATAAGTTTCTCGGCCATCAGGAAAGACAGCGCCTCTTCGATGGTAAACATTAGTGGAGGCAGTTTGAATCCTTCGACCAGAGAGTAACCTTGTCCTACCTCTCCGCAGACAGGAATTCCGGATTCTTCCAAGGTACGGATATCACGGTAAACCGTTCGGATGCTGATGCCGAACTGCTCCGCAATTTCCTTTGCCGTGACAACCGGCCGCGACTGCAGTTTTACGAGTATGGCTGATATGCGTTCCAGACGGTTCATGTAAGCGTATGTAAGTCTTTGTTTTTATTTCACGCCTACAAAGATATCAATTTCCGCGTTATCCGGATTAACAGAGCCGGCTTTGTATAATTCAAAATCTGTTTTATAAGTTCTGGAAAGATCTGATTGCCATATTTTCATCCATTCTTGTATAACGATTCCCTCTGATAGCTTACCCCGGGCTATTTGTTTTATATATTCTCCACCATCCAGGGAAATACTTCTCATTCCTTCAGGTACGTTTTGGGGATCCCAGGTTTCGCATCCGATCAAGGTGGTGTAAGGATGGGCAAAATCACTTTCATATTCCGTGTACATGCAATAGATGTCATTATTTACCTTATCCGGAATTTTGTTTAGAATATCCTGACTCCAGAATTGCTCCCACAATTGTGCAATATCACCGGCAGCCTGTTGATTCTGATTACATGTTCTGATAGCGATACCAATGATGTTCAGTGGTTTAAATTTTAATCTTTCGCTCATAGTTATGTTTTTTAGCAGATCATAGCCCTGATAGCCTCAGGCCTGAAGCGGATAATACAAATGCCGGTTCCGGTAGGTCCTTCCGGAGAATATTCATTCATCCATTCCTGCCATGAGGCCTTTTTGGTCTCTGTATCAGTTAAGATTTCAGCTCTTCCGGAAAGCATGATCTGTCCTCCGTTTGCATTGGTATACATCACTTCAATATGTGGGTTTGCCTGTATATTCTTTACCTTCTGGCTGGTAGCGTCCGTACCGAAATGCAAGGATTCTAATGTTTGCCCGGTCAGATTATTCAGGGCAGACAGGCGTGCGCCGGTCTCCGGGTTATTTGTGGCAATAGTTCCAAACACTAAGCTTCTGATAAACTCTTCGGCACATTTTACCTGATCGGCTGACATCTCAGAAATCTCTCCTAAATGAAATAATTTTAAATCCATTTTGTTTGTTTTTAATGTTAGACAATTGATTTTGTGACAAAGGTAAAGAGGGAAAGTGACAACAGTATGTCAGTAGTCTTGACTTTTTTATTTTATCACGGGAATTTCAACCATCCGGGTCTCCGGGAAATACCGGGACAGGTATTTAGTGATGAATCGTTTTGTGTCATCACTGATGGTCTGATCGGGTGTTTCGGGGTACAGGTTATATGCAACCATATACAGGCTCAGATTTCTCCGGGCAATCGCTTCAAGACTAAGTAGAGTATGGTTGATGCTCCCCAGTTTTCCGGATGTAACCAGAATGACCGGATAGCCTTTGTCTCCGATATAATCAATAGTCAGATAGTCTTCTGTCAATGGAACCATCAAGCCGCCGACTCCTTCCAGCAGAACAGCGTCATAACGTTCACCCAATATCCGGGTGGCATTTTCAATCTTATTAAAATCGATTGGACGGTTATCTAACCGGGATGCCAGGTGTGGAGAGGCCGGATAGGTGAATATTTCAGGCATGGTGAGTTGAGTCTTATCTTCTTGCGTATAACTCATTTTCATCAGTTTCCGGTGAAGATTGATATCTTCCGAATATCCGTTGTTTCCGGTTTGTATCAGCTTCTGGGTGATCGTATGTAAACCCTGTTTATTCCATTGCCGGGCCAGATAACCGGTTGCATAACTTTTTCCTGCATCCGTATCAATGCCCGTTATAAAATAGATATTTTTTTTCATTCTATAAAATTTTGCTGTTAATCATTTTTCTTTTGTGCAATGATATAAATCGGGTGATAAGTCAATGTTACTTCTTCCTGATCACTGTATAACATGCGGTATTGATCGCAAAATCGCATCAGACCCTCCCGTGTCCATTGTTGTTGCCTGATTCCGGTTACTCCGGTACGTTTCAGATGATAAAGAACATCTTTCGGATTCCTGAATCGCTTCCGGATTTTTTCTTCGGAGACATGCAGCAGACTATACCGGTCGGATAATTTATTTCTTAGTTCTTCCGGTGAAAGATAAGAAAGTCCCTGGCCGGTCAGGGAGTAAACTTCCCTGATATTATCATTTCCGAAAGTACTGAAGGCAAGTATTCCTTCTGCTGTTAATAACTGATGCATCCGTAAGAAAAAGGCTTCCGGATCTTTGAACCATTGAATAGCAGAGCAGGAGGTAATCAGATTATATTTCCCGAAAAAGGGATACGTTTCCGCATCACCGGATTTGAAGAGTATATGATCATTCACGATATCTTTGACTTGTTCATGCATTTCGGGGCAAATGTCGTTGAGTAACATCCGTTCGGGTTTTAGCCGGTCAATCAGTATACGCGAAAAGATACCGGTTCCGCAACCGATTTCAAGAATTTTCCGGCAGTATCCGGGGTTGATCCGGGATGTAAGCAAAGATGCCATTTTGACAGCGATTTGTCGCTGTACGGTCGCTTCTTCTTCATAACTTGCCGAAGCTTTTGCAAACCGGCGTATAATCAGTTCTTTATTCATGAATCCTTTTTTTGAATAGTTCTGCCCAGAATGTGTGCGGATAATGTTCACATGCTATCATCGTGATATTGTTCCCTTCCCAGGCTTTTTGCTGGTTGACCGGAAGAAAGATTTTATCCTGTAATCCGATATATACCTTATCCCATGTAAAATAAGGTTCGTAAACATCCCGGGAACATTCGCCAATCCGCCGGAGTTCCTCGTGTAAGTCTTTCACCGTTCGCCGGGGAACATGTTCCATAAAAAGATTCAATGCTTCTTTGGAACCGCACATTCTTCGCCGGAATTTTTGCACTGTGCTCTCATTCAGGCCATCTAATGTTCCTCTGAAAATAGCTGTTGCTATACCCCGTTCATCATCTACCGGCCAGGGGGTTCCGTTAATGGCAATACTTTCCGAAACCGGCAGATGATGAACGGATAAAATCCGGGAAGCTGCCCATACGCCCATCGACCAGGCGATAACCCGGATATGCTTATAGGACATCAGTGAGAATGTGTCAAACGAGAGAGAGCTATAATCATAGCAGATCATACAATCCATATCTTCCGGTAGATATTCCATAAATGGATGTTCATCCATTCCCCAACCGCTAAAAAAGAGAAGTAGTCGCGGGTTCTCATCATCTGTTTTTACCGTAGCGTTTATTTTCTTGATAATCATAATAAAGTAATCATATTTTCTATTTCTTCTATGCGAATAGCTGCCGTCAATGATATGCGGATACGTGAAGTATTTTCAGGCACTGTGGGAGGGCGTACAGGAAGCATATAGAAGCCTTTCCGTTGCATTTCTTCCGCTTTCCGTACTGTTTCGCGACTGTCGCCGATCATCACCGGAATGATCTGACTGGTAGAAGGACAAACATATCCTTTAGCAATTAGTTGTTCACGCAGACAACTACTGATTTTTTTGAGGTATTCCCGTTTGCCTGTGAGGCCGGTTGATCGTTCCAGCACGAAATGTGTCCACATCAGATTGACAGGAGGAAGTGCTGTTGTAAAGATCAGCGTCCGCATTTTATTTACCAGATAGTCGCGTATTACCTTTTTGCAAACGATGTATCCGCCAACGGAAGCCAGCGCCTTACCAAATGTTCCGGTTAAGAAATCAATCTCGGTCATACAATCCTGTTCTTCTGCGCATCCGAGCCCTTTTGCTCCTCTTACACCGATGGCATGTGCCTCGTCGAGATATAACATGACATTGGGGTATAATTTCTTCAGAGCAACTAATTTACAAAGATCGGCTTCATCACCGTCCATGCTGAAGATGCTTTCCGTTACAATGATGATTCGTTCGTAATCTGTATGATTTTTGCAGAGTAGGGATTCCAGCTGTTCGTAATCATTATGCTTATAACGGCTAAACTTTGCTGTCGACAGACGAATTCCATCAATCAGGCTGGCATGGACCAGTTTGTCCGCCAGTATGAGGGTTTTGCTATCGCTGACAGCAGGCAGAATCCCTATATTCATGTGGTAACCGCTGTTAAAGACCAGGCTGCTTTCTGATTTAAACAGTAGGCAGAGCAGCTCTTCCAGCTCCTTGTTTGCTGTAAAGTTTCCTGTCAGCAGACGGGAAGAGGAGGAGGTTGGGAGGAAATTTTCCGGTGTCAGATTTTCCAGAAACGCTTTTCTAAGGAATAAGTCGGAAGCCAGTCCCAGGTAATCGTTTGACGAGAGGTTAAGCATTTGTTTGTCTTGCCGAATGACCATTCTTCCCTGATGAATAATTTCCGGCAAATTGCGCCGATTGCTTTTCTCTTCCAGCAACCGTAATTCTTTCCGGTATAACTGTAATAAGTCCTGTTTCATATGTATAAAAATTAATTTTTAACACTAAGATCACATGTTGAAATTTAAAGTTTCACGTTTAAAGTTCAAGTATTTTGTTTGGAACCTGAAACTTTGAACATTGAACCTGGAACTGATAAATGCTTGTTTCATTATTTTATCTCATTTATGATTTTTACTAATGCGCCATTCAATGTTGTTAATTGTTCCGGTTCAATGATAAAAGGCGGCATAATATATACCAATCTTCCAAATGGCCGCACCCATACCCCTTCTTCCACAAACCGGCGCTGCATGAAAGCCATATCTACCGGATTATTCATTTCTATAACCCCGATTGCTCCGAGTATACGAACTTCTTTCACCTGTGTAAGCCCGGAGGCCGGCTCCAATTCTTTTTTAAGTTGTGCCTCTATCTTTTTGACTTTTTGTTCCCAATCGTACGAAAGCAATAGTTCGATTGAAGCATGAGCTATTGCACATGCCAACGGATTTCCCATGAATGTAGGACCATGCATAAATACCCCCGGTTCATTGCCGGATATGGTATCTGCTACCTGATCACTCGTAAGTACGGCAGACAATGTCATATATCCGCCGGTCAGGGCTTTGCCTATACACATAATATCCGGCTCTACCCCGGCATGTTCGCAGGCAAACAGTTTTCCGGTACGTCCGAACCCTGTTGCTATTTCGTCCAGAATCAACAGGAGATCATGTTTTTTACACAAGGCCGCCACCTGTCTCAGATATTCCGGATGATAGAAGCGCATACCTCCGGCTCCTTGTACGATTGGTTCCAAGATCACTGCTGCGAGTTCTTCGTGATACGATTCGATCATATTTTTCATGGGAAGAATATCTTTTTCATCCCATGTATCATAAAAACCTACGGAAGGAGCCGTGACAAAGTAACGTACTGGCAGCGAAGAACCGAAAATACTGTGCATACCTGTTACAGGGTCACAGACCGACATGGCATTCCAGGTATCTCCGTGGTAACCGGAACGAATCGTTATAAAATTAGTCTTTTCATTATTCCCTTTAGCGAACCAATATTGTATTGCCATCTTCAATGCTACTTCAACGGCAACGGATCCGGAATCCGCATAGAATATTTTTTGCATGGAAGGAGGCGTGATATCCAATAGTAATTTCCCTAACCGAATCGCCGGATCGTGGGTCAGTCCGCCGAACATTATATGCGACATCTTGTCAATCTGTATTTTAGCTGCTTCGTTCAGTGCCGGATGGTTGTAACCATGCACGGCGCACCACCATGATGACATCCCTTCGATCAGCAAAGTGCCGTCTTCCAATTCAATTGTACAACCATTTGCGCGTTTCACTTTGAAAGTGGGCAAGGGATGAGTGGTCGAAGTATAAGGATGCCATAAATGCTCTTTGTCAAATGTGTCTGTAGGATAATACTTGTCAATCAGTTGTTTGTCTTCTGAGACCTTAGAACCGAGTGTGGTCAACAGATCTCCGACAATGGCCGAATTGATACCGATATACAATGCTTTTTCCATCGCTGTCTTGGAAAGTTGCGACCTTCCTCCGGCAAACCGCAGGAAGGCTGTAGGATTGATCAGCCGGAAAAGGGCGATCGTCGTTAATACTTCCTCTTCGGTCAGAGGCGGAGTCTTTTCCAGTGGAGTGCCCGGTATCGGTTGCAGGAGATTGAGCGGAATGGACTGTACATTCAAATCTCTCAGTGTAAAGGCAAGTTCAATACGTTGTTTCGGACTTTCCCCCATGCCGATGATACCGCCGCTGCATACTTGCATGCCGGCTCTGCGGGCAGCCTGTATGGTTTTGATTTTTTCCTGTAATGTATGTGTAGTACATAGCTCGGGAAAATAGGAGGGAGCTGTTTCCAGGTTGCAATGGTAACGGCTTACTCCGGCTTCCCTTATCCGGCAAAGTTCATCTTCTTCCAGCAAACCTAAAGATGCACATAACTGAATGGATGAATGAGCTTTTATATAGCGCAGGTTTTCGCACAACTGTTCCACATTCCGCTGATTAGGTTTTCGTCCGCTTGTTACTAACGAAAAACGATGAACACCCTGTTGTTCGTTATATTGTGCCTGGTGCAGGCATTCTTCTTTTTCTACCAACTCATATACATCGGCCGTGGTCCGGTAGTGGATTGACTGTGCACACCATTTACAGTTTTCCGGGCAACGGCCTGATTTAGCGTTGATAATGGAACACATATCGAAACTCATCGACGCCATCCGGGTTGTTACTTCGTGTGCCGCCTCGTATAAATCTTCTTTAGAGGCATTCAGGGAGATCTCCAAGGCTTCTTCGGGAGATATCCGTCCACCTGCAAAAATCCGTTTTTTGATTTCGTTAATCATGTATTGACTGTTTTTTATGATATAAATAAAAAGCCGGACAGATACAATCGTATATCTGCCCGGCTATCTTCTTATCCGGTTTATTTACTGTAAAAAAAGTACTACCACAGACCTTGGTTATTGTCTGCGGCTGAATCAGCATACTCAATAATAGAAGCAGGGAAGGCGGTAAGTCCGGTTCCTCTTCTTTTTCTTGAATATCAGGTGTATCGGTAACTTTCCGGAGAGAGATTGCCAACGAGGGGCTCTGTTTCATTAAAGAAGCTTCGATCACACTCTTGTTCACTTTCCTGATTGAAACACAGCGACCTATGCTGCAAAAAGCGGCATACCGTTTCCGCGACCAGCGACGGAAGTAAATAACGGATGGTTGTGTGTTGATTATTTTTCTCATCTGATTGAATTGCGATTACAAATTTAGATAAAAATTTTGAAACTATTGAACGAGTCGAATAAAAGAATTGCTTATGTCATTAAAGTAAAGCTTTCATAGATAATTTTATGGAATATTGAAAAAAACGTATCTATAATGAAAATCATTTGATTGATTTGCATACATTTGAGCTTTTTTGATAACGAATACGGTTTTATCAATGAAGAATACAGTAGAAGAATAAACAAGTTATAATGATATATAAAACTGAAAAATTATGGGATTTTTTGACAAATTCAAGAAGAAAAACAAAGATAATACACAAGCGAAGAGCAGCGTAATTATTTCAATGCCAATGTTCAATTCCGACGAAAATTACTCGTTGGAGAAAATTGTATATGATTTAAAAACATATTGGAATTTAACCGTTTCTGAAATTTCGGGTGATGATTCTGTTGCAACTTTTAAAGTTGAAGACGAAACAGTGGCCATTGCTTTTATGCCAGCTCCAATACCTTCAGAAGAGTTAGATTCAATAATGGGTTTTAACTATTTGTGGAAAAACGCAAAAGAGGAGTTAAGTACACTTAAAAGTCATGCTATTGTTTCTGTCTTGGGAAACAATACAGGTGACGTTGAGCGATTTAAAATACTGACAAAAGTAAATGCTTCTATTTTAAGAACAACGGACAACTCACTTGGTATTTATCAAGGTTCTCAGACACTTTTATTACCCAAAAACTTATTTCTTGATTTTGCTGATTTTTTACTTGAAGATATGTTACCGATCCAATTATGGGTTTATATCGGTATTATTAATGATGAAAAGAGCAGTATTTACACCTATGGAATGCAAGAATTTGGGAAATCCGAAGTCGAAATTATTAATAGCACGATGAGCGGTTCTGAACTATATGATTTCCTGCTTTCCATTTTGAATTATATCATTGAGTCAGATGTAACACTGAACGATGGGGAAACGATAGGTTTCTCTGCAGAACAGAAAATTAAAATCACAAAGTCAAAAGCCATATATTTAGACGGAGATTCGTTAAAACTTGAAATATAATTGTGAGTTAGAGGTAAGAAGAAATGAATCATGAAAATCAATATCGGTAAATTATTTCTAATCAATACTATTGTTATTATTTTTTCAATGATTTTGATTTATCATTTTACTCCTTCCGGATATATAGGAGGATCATTGAGTAAAGAATATGGAAATGTATTTTTCCTTATATTGGTAGTATTGAATTTGTTATACTCTCTCTATTATGTGATAAGAATAAATCATTCATCAGAAAAAATTTCACTTTTGGTATTAAATATAGTTGTTATTTTTATTACATATATAGTTTGTGCAACGATTCATAGCATATTTAAAGTCGGTTTATGGTAAAAATAAATGACAGAAAATATAAATAAGCAGCTGTCATTATTTATAAACAAAAACCCGATCTATAACAACGCCTTCATCTATCGCTTTTATGTTCAGAATTTGATTTTTGCGATTTATGGGAAGTGTCCTTTGTCTTCCTTAGAACAAAGGCGATGCCAACCTGAAGCAAGCTTCTTTGAATTTAATCCGTTTGGGTCTGTTTATCCACTGCTCCAGATTTACCTCCTCCGAATCTGCAAGGTCTTTGAAATAAATTTCTTTTACTGTTTGAGCTATGTTTACATCATAAATAAAAATATTCGTTTCAAAATGTAATTCTAAACTTCTGATATCCAGATTGGAGGATCCAGCTATTACCAGTTCGTCATCAATTATCATCAGTTTGGAATGGGTAAACCCGATAGCATATCGATAAACCTTTACATTATTTCTCAAAAGACATTCAATATATGTATTGGAAGCATATTGTACTTTTCCGCTATCCGACCGTCCGGGAATAAGCAGCCGGACATCAATTCCACTCATTGCTGCTGTTTGTATGGCGCTTAACAGGTTGGATGTGGGAATGAAGTAAGGAGTTTCGATATATACGGATTTTTTCGCGCGGGTAATGGCCACAAATATGGCTTCCAATATATTGGAGTGCAGACCGAATGGTTCACCGTTAACGATTTGTACGGGACTGTTTCCCACATTACCTAAAACCGGATAAAATTTATCGGATGATAAATATTCTCCTGACACATAGTACCAGTCTGCAAGAAAGACTGACTGCAAAGCTTGTGCAGCAGGACCTTCAATCTTAAAATGACTATCATTCCATTTCCCCCATTCCAGACCATCTACATATTCATCTTTTACATTAATGCCGCCAGTATAAGCGACTTTACCGTCAATGATGACGATTTTTCGATGATTCCTGTAATTGATACTGTGAAGGATACGGAAAAAGTTTAAAGGAAGGAATGTTCTTACATCCACACCGATATCTTTCATTTGATTGAAGTATTTTAAATTCGTTTGGCTGGAACCTAATCCGTCATAAATAAGCCTGACATTGATTCCTTCTTTTACTTTTTTGATTAACAAATCTTTAAGCTTGCAGCCAATTACATTATCTCCTATAATAAAGTAAAAAATATGAATATGCTCTTTTGCTTCGTCGACATCTTTCAATAGATGTTCGAATTTGACTTTTCCGCTTGGGTATACTTCAGCGTGATTGCCCGGTAGTACCGGGACATGTTCCAGATTATAGATTAGTTTTTGCAGTTCGGTATAATGGGAATATTCCGGATTGTTTTTATCGAATCGGAAAGTATGTTTATGTTGTTTATTAAACTGGTCTCTGAGTTTTTTTGTTTTCGAGCGTTTTTTCCTGATATTCCTTCCTACAATATAATAGGCAAGCATACCGAGCAATGGTATAAAGATGATAGCAAATATCCAACTTATCGTTTTTACGGGATTCCGGTTGTCGTAATCAAGGATAATATTGAATATAAGCCACACTAACAGCAGGATATAAACTATCAGAATAATTTCCCAAATCATTTTTTTATTCTTTTAAATCCGGATACCTTGTCTCTTTCGTCTTCTTTTCCTGTGATCGTGTTTCATATCATCTGAGTAGCATTCATACTGAATGTAATATCATTTCACCGGGTCCTGAAATTCTTTTTTCCGTATTCCATATTATAAATTTTGATCAAAAGCAAGAAGCCCGAAATAAAAAGCGGCCCGAAAATAATTCCCCAGAAACCAAATAACGGTATTCCTAAAATGACGCCGAAAATAACAATCAGCGGATGCGTATCGGCCATTTTTTTCATCAATACAAGACGGCAGACATTATCGGCATTGGTAATAATCAGTATTCCATACAACAACAATACGATGCCCTGCCACATCTCATGGTTCAATAATAGGGAGATAGCCAGCGGTACCCATATACCTGCCGTACCGACCACAGGTAGCAAACCCAGCAGGGCTGTCAGGAAAGCCCAAAAAATAACATTGTCCACTCCCAGCATCCAATAGCCCAGGCCTGCTACAATACCCTGTACCAGCATAATCAGCGGCAAACCCACTGCATTGCTGTAAATCATATGTTTTACTTCGCTTTTGATTATCACGACACGTTCCTGCTCGAAAGGTAAATGATCAATGATTATCTTTTCCATTTTGCGGCCATTGGCAAGCATGAAATAAAGCACGATCATCATCATAAAAAGGTTGAAAATGAAACTATAGGCCGTGTTGAGCAATCCCGATGCAAGCTTTGTCAGTATATCCTTTGAGTTGGCAAAGATATCTTTGGGCAGTATGGGGTATTTGATGTATTCGCTCAGTGATCCCAGGAATTCTTCCACCCGGCTTTGAACATCCGTAAGATCAATGGTAGAAACTTCGGAAGCGACCACCTGGTAAACAAAAAATCCGATTCCTAACAGCACCAGAGATATTGCAACGACCAATAATAATGAGGCAATCCAACGCCACCAATGCTTTTTTTCGATGAGATAAAACATGGGCAAACGAAATACCACATAAAGCGTAATGGCTCCCAGAAAACAACCGACAAAAAAAGACAATTGCCTCCAGATAATAACACTGAGGAAAATCAGTAGTAGCAGAAAGAAAAGCTGCCTGAAAAATGCACTGTAATTACCATTTGAAGCCTGCAACGAATTCATATTTCTTAATTATTAGTGTTTAAATCCTCCGGCTTCTTCTTCGGCAAGGCCGGATTGTGCGGGATGATCGTTCAACTGCCGGATGCTACGCTTGATGTCGTCGATTAACAATTGCGCCATATCATGACTGAATCCATGCCGTATCACTACACGCTGGATCACCATATCCCGGCAATTGGACGGTAGAGAATACGATGCAATCTGCCACCCGCGAACGCGTAGTTTATCTGACAAATCATACAAGTTAAAGTTAGCACCGGCATCTTTTTTCAACATCCAGGCGGCTCCGGGTAAAGCGCTCCGTCCGTCATACAACAAATCGAACATTCCCATCTTTTCAATCTCTTCGGCAATAAAAATACCGTGATCCAGGCATGCCTGTTGTATCAGGCGATACCCTTCATATCCGTTCCGCAACAAATTATAGTATTGTGCCACAATCTGTCCGCCCGGGCGGGAGAAATTAAGTGCAAAATGGGCATGTCACCGCCAAGGTAATTCACCCTGAAAATGAGATCTTCGGGCAAATCTTCTTTTTCCCGCCATACAACCCAACCCACACCTAAGGGCGATAGTCCGAATTTGTGGCCCGATGAATTGATGGATTTTACACGAGGCAACCTGAAATCCCACACAATATCGGGCTGTATAAAAGGAGCAATAAACCCACCGCTGGCAGCATCGACATGGATGGGAATATCCAGCCCTGTCGTTCTCTGGTGTTCGTCAAGTGCATGGCTAAGCTGCTGCACATCTTCGTATTGCAGCGTAAAAGTGACCCCGAATGTAGGAACTACGCCAATCGTATTTTCGTCCACACGTTTCAACACCTCTTCCGGAGTCATCAGCAAACGGTCGTGATCCATGGGTATTTGACGTAATTCAACATCGAAATAGCGGGCAAATTTTTCCCAGCAAACCTGTACCGGACCAGTAACAATATTCGGTTTATCAACAGGCTTGCCGGCTTTTTTCATTTTCTCGCGCCATTTCCATTTCAAGGCGAGGCCGCCCAGCATGCAAGCCTCACTGGAACCGGTAGTGGAACATCCGATGGTAGAGGCGCTTTCGGACGAATTCCAAAGTTTTGCCAGAATATGGACACAACGGCTTTCAATTTCAGCTGTCTGAGGATATTCGTCTTTATCAATCATGTTTTTGTTCAAACTCTGATCCATGATTTTGTGAATTTCCTCGTCTGCATAGGTCTGACAAAAAGTAGCCAGATTTTGCTTGGCATTACCGTCAAGTAATAGTTCGTCCAAAATAAGGTCAGCTATTACTTTCGGATCGGTCGGTTCATCAGGAATTTTGTATTTAGGGATGCTACCCGTAGCTGCGGATAAAGCATAGGCGTCATAGACGAAATCATTATCACTGAGCCTTTTTAAATAATGCAACGGCATGTCTTTTTAAATTTAATGAATAATACTTACTAATGCGAATCAGTAGTTGAAAACCTAACGAATCGCAAGATGTTTAAAATA